>JAHYYD010000006.1:0-15247 GCA_019425105.1 Actinomycetota bacterium | reverse complement strand
GATCATGGGCGCTCAAGCAGCAGCCACGGATGCTGTTGCCGGCGCGCGCGAGGCCGTCGCAGGCGCGCGCGAGGCCATGAGCGAGAGGGTTGCCGAGGCACGCGACGCAGCCTCCGAGGCTGTCGCGGAGGCGCGCGAGGCCGTGGCCGACGCACGAGGCGCAATGTCCGAGGCTATGGCTGAGGCTCGTGAGTCCGTGTCTGAGAAGGTCGCCGGGGCACGAGAGACCGCCTCTGGGGCAATGGCCGGTGCGCGCGATTCAGTCGCCGAGGCAGTGGCAGGTGCACGCGAGTCTGTCTCCGAAGCTGTGGCGGGAGTGCGCGGATTGTCTACCGGCGATCAGGGATCGACGCCCACCGCACGAGACAATGCACCGAAACCAGGGGCTGAGGAGACGACGAAGAAGTAGTTACCACGCGACGGCCCGCCAATGAGTAGTGCCCGATCCTCGACGAGGACCGGGCACTACTCACGAATGAGAGTCAAATGAGAGTCAGTCGTCTCCGAGCAGTGTAGGGGTACCAGAGACCGCTCGCTTACGCGTTGACCGCGCCTTACGAGGCTTCTTCGCAGGGGCCGGCGCACACTGGGCGGCATCTTCCGCTGTCTCGGGAGCGTCAGCACCGGGAGCGGCGCTGCGCGAGCGCTCCCGCAGCGCGTGAATGGCCTGTTCGAAGTCGTCGAGGTTATCAAACTGGCGATAGACGGATGCGAAGCGCAGATATGCGACGACATCCAGATCGCGTAGGAACGGAAGGATCGCCTTTCCAACCTCGTCCGTCGACACGTTGGAGACCCCCGTCGAGCGCAGCTGCTCCTCCACCTGCTGAGCAAGAATCGCGAGCTGGTCATCCGACACAGGCCGACCCTGGCAGGCCTTTTTCACTCCCGACACCACCTTGTTACGGGAGAAGGACTCAACCACACCGGAGCGCTTGACGACCTGGAATGACGAGGTCTCAAGCGTCGTAAAACGCTTCTTGCAATGCGTGCACTCACGACGACGCCGAATCGAAGCGCCGTCGTCCGCGATGCGCGTATCGACGACGCGTGAATCCGGGTTATGACAGAAAGGGCAGTGCACCCTTCAACGGTACACGCAAAGACACCCGTCTGTCACAGGAGTCCCACGTGCCACCGTCAGCGAACAGGGACAATGATCCTCTGGCCAGGCTGCAGGGCACCGCGCACGTCGTTCATGCGTTCAATGTCGGCGACGACCTGCTCCAGCGGACGGTCCGTCTTCACGCCCTGGGCAAGCGACCACACAGAGTCACCGCTGACGACAGCCTTCGTGAAGGTCGGACCATCGTATGCGTCCGGCTGAATGGCCAGACCGAGGACACCAGCGCCAACCGACAGGACGAGCGTCGCCAGCACGCCAGCGAGCAAACCGCGACGCGACGACTGAGTCCGACGACGAGGAGCAGCAGGCGCGCGCAGGTACGAGGGATCATCAATGCGCTGAGCCTCAACACGACGACGTGCAGAGGGGGCCGTAGAGATGTCACGAACAGTCGCGAGCGGCGCTTCCTCCATGACACGAAGCGGGGAGCGGCGCGCAGGGAACGAGACGGCAACCTTCCTCACAACGGGAACACTCATGAGAACCTCCAGAAACCTTAATCGAACATCTGTTCGTCGAACACCTGTACGATAGCATGTAATCCACACAATGTCGAGACCCGCTCGAACATATGTTTCATTTCGTCTGCGATCGTCATATCCTTGACGTATCCAGTGGACGACCACCCATGCACATCTGCGTCCACCCACAGGAGAGGCAGACCCCATGACCGAGCGACCGATCAGCGATCGACACCGCGCGATCCTGCGTGTTATCAACGAAAAGTTGGCATCAAGCGGCTTTCCCCCATCTGTGCGCGAGATCGCATCCGCAGTTGGATTGGCATCACCGTCGACCGTGAAACACCACCTCGACGCCCTTGAAGCCGACGGGTACCTTGTGCGCGAACCCGGACTGCCGCGTGCCCTTGACCTCACGGATCGTGCACGCGACGAGCTCGGCATCACGCCCTCCTCACAGCCCTCTGAAAAGGTCGTTCGTATCGAAGTGCCCGTCTCCCACGTGGAGGAAGAAGGCACCGCTATCCCGCTCGTCGGTCGCATTGCCGCCGGTGCCCCCATCACTGCTGAGCAGCATGTGGAGGATGTGTTCCACCTTCCAACGTCCATGACTGGGCACGGCGACCTCTTCATGCTCGAAGTCAGCGGCGAGTCCATGGTCGACGCTGGCATCTTCGACGGTGACTACGTTGTCATCCGCTCTCAGAACGACGCTCGCAACGGTGAATTTGTCGCCGCCATGATCGACGGCGAGGCCACAGTCAAGGAACTGTCCGTCACGGGTGGCCACGTCTGGTTGCTCCCACACAACCCGGACTACTCCCCCATTCCTGGCGACGAGGCCACCATTCTCGGTAAGGTGGTCACGGTCATTCGTTCACTTTGACTCACTACAAGAAAAGGCCCGCGATAACACAAAAAGTGGCACCACCCGTAGGGTGGTGCCACTTTTTATCAGGATGAGGCTCAGAAGCCCAGGTCGCGGGCAACCTGACGCAGGCGCTCGGCCGAGGCAGTCAGACCATCGCGCTCGTTGAGCGTGAGCGGCGGGTTGAGGACTCGTCCGGCACCGTCGCGGCCCACGATGGTCGGGGCGGCCATGACGACGTCCGAGATACCTTCCCAGTCCTCAAGCAGGGTCGAGATGGTCAGGACTCGCTGCTCGTCACGCAGGACAGCACCCGCGATATTCGCAGCAGACAGGCCGATCGCGTAGTTCGTCGCACCCTTGCCCTCAATGATCTTGTAGGCGCTCTGGACGACCTCCTGTGCAATGGAGTTGCGCAGAGCCGAGTCGAAGACACCACCGGACAGGGTCGGGCCCCACTGCGACAGCGGAACGTTGCCGATCTCAGCGCTGGACCACAGGGCGACCTCGGAGTCGCCGTGCTCGCCCGCCACGTACGCGTGGATGTTCTGGGTGGCAACGCCGGTCTCGCGCGAGACAAGGTAGCGCAGGCGGGAGGTGTCGAGCACCGTGCCCGAACCGAAGACCTGGTTGCGGGGCAGTCCCGTGAGCTTGAGCGCCACGTAGGTGACGACGTCAACGGGGTTCGTGACGAACATGAAGCGGGCGTCAGGGGCCACGTTCTGCAGGTTCGGCACGATCTTCTTCATAAGGTTGACGGTCGAACCGGCCAGCTCAAGGCGCGACTGTCCGGGCTGCTGCTTCGCGCCAGCAGTCACGATGATCAGGTCGGAACCACGAACGATCTCAACGTCGTCGGAGCCCTCAATTGAGCCGGCGGGCGTGAACTGAATGCCGTGAGCCATATCAAGGGCCTCGGCCTCCACCTTCGCCTTATTGATGTCCTGGAGGACGATCGAGCGGGCATCGCCGCGCATCGCGCATGCATACGCGACAGCGGTACCAACCGCACCGGCGCCGATAATGGCGATCTTAGAGGGACGTCCGGAGGACTTTGACGGGTACAGGGTCTGGGCTTTATTTTCCACGAGTGTCTCCTAGAGTCTGCGGGCACGTCTATTCTCTCAGATGGAAGCCTCCCCGCGCCCGTTAACTGTGCGACGTTTTACACGCTCACAGGCTACTTACCCCTCGCGGTCGCTCCCCTGCGCGAGGCGACGCAGGGCACCACGAACGACCTGCGGATCCGTCGTCGGCCACATGGCAGGCAGGGAGCGCATGATGAAACTGCCATAGCGCTTCGTCACCACGCGTGGATCGAGGATCGCGACGACACCCCGGTCGTCGGTCGAGCGCAGAAGGCGCCCCACGCCCTGGGCCATCATGAGCGCCGCGTGCGTGAGAGAGACGGATACGAAGCCGTTGCCGCCACGGCGTTCCACGTCCATGGATCGGGCGCGGGACACGGGATCGTCGGGGCGCGGGAACGGAATCTTGTCGATGACGACGAGTCGACAGGCCTGCCCGGCGACGTCGACACCCTGCCACAGGGACATCGTGCCCACGAGGCAGGAGTCGCGTTCCTCCCGGAAGCGCTGGATCAGCTGAGCCAACGTTTCTTCGCCCTGCAGGTAGACGGTCAAGTCCGTACGCTCACGCAGGGCCTGCGCTCCGGCCATCGCCCCGCGCTTCGACGCGAAGAGGGCAAGCATCCCTCCGCCCGAGGCCTGCGCGAGTTCGACGAGCTCGTCGAGCAGTTCATCGCAGGGACCGTCGCGCCCGGGCAGGGGCAGGTGGGTCGCCACGTAGCGGATGCCCTGACGCGCATGGTCGAAGGGGGATCCCACGTCGATGCCGTGCCAGGGCACGCCCGACACAGCCATGCCGGATTGCGCCGCCATGAAGTCGAAGTTCCCGCCGAGCGCGAGCGTCGCGGACGTGAGGATCGCGGGGCGCTCACCGATACCGGTTCCACCGATGGCTGCGGACACGTCAAGGGGCCCAACGGTGAGGCGCGCATTATCGGACTCATCCTTCGTGATGTAGGCGATCGACTGGTCGGGGTCCCTCCCCCACGCTTCGAGCGCCGCGATCAGCTCATCAATGGCGGCACGGGCTAAGAGTTTGGCGGCGGGCTCTCCCTGCGCGTCCGACACCTCGTGGCTGGCGCGCCGAGCCGCGCCATCGAGGACGACCATCGCGTCGATGAGGGCGCTCGGCCGGTATTCGAGGAGGCCCGCCTCCAGGGGAGCCAGAGCAGCGCCCAGCCCAGCCCCGGCCTCGTCGAGGTCCGTGGAATCGATCGAGAGATTCGAGCGCAGGGAGCGCGCCACGCGACTCACGCGGGCCACCGTCAGGTCGGCGGCCGCCTGGGAACGCACACGGTCGGCCAGCTCGTGGGCCTCGTCGATGACGACGGCGTCGTACTCGCCGAAGAGCTCGCCCTCCCCGCACGCGTTGATTCCGAACAACGAATGGTTCGTGACGACGACATCCGCGTCCGCGGCCTCCAGACGGGCCGCCTGCGCGAAACACTCGTCGATGAGCGGGCAATGCTTGCCCAGGCACTCGGGCTTTGCGACCGACGCGTGGTGCCAGGCCCGGTCCGAGACGCCGGGCACCAGATCGTCACGGTCCCCCGTCGTGGTGTCGCTGATCCACTCGCGAATGCGCAGGATCTCCTTGCCGAGTTCACCCGTCGGTCCGACGCTCATATCCCGGTCTTCAAAAAGAGTTCCCTCGGTGGGATACCCTCCGTCGAGCTTATGCAGGCACGCATAGTTCGACCAGCCCTTGAGCACCGCGACCTTCAGACGCGTCCCCGTCACGGAAGCGACCGCGTCAATAGCAACCGGCGCGTCCTTGACGAGAATCTGACGCTGCAGCGCGAGCGTGGCCGTCGAGACCACGCCTCGCACACCGCTCGTCGCACAGTAGGTCAGCAGGGGCACCAGGTAGCCAAGCGACTTACCAGTGCCCGTTCCCGCCTGTACGAGGAGGTGGTGACGGTCCTCGAGCGCAGCAGCTCCTTCGGCGACCATCGAGGCCTGGCCCTCGCGCGCGGACCCGCCCATCTGGGCAACGACCGCATCGAGGACGCGACCCGAGGCCTCGACCAGGTCCTCGCTCACGAAGCGGTCACCGCCGCGTCGCCCACGGTGCCACCCACCGCCTCATGAGCAATGAGGGCGGCCAGGGCCTCGTCGACGCGCGCGACGATACGCGTGCCCGTCTCCACGTACTCCTCGCGCTCAACGTCGCCCTCCTCGTGGATCCGATGGACGAGGGAGCCCGCCGAATACGGCAGGATCGCGTCGACGGCCACCCGAGGCCGGGGCAGCATGTCCTCGAGGGCCACGCGCAGCGCGTCCACGCCCCAGCCCGTGTGAGCGCTGAGAGGGACGGCATTCGGAAAGACTGTGCGCAGCAGCGCAATCTGCTCGGGCGAGGCCAGATCGGCCTTATTCAGGGCGATAAGCTCGGGAATCTCCGAGGCACCCTCGATCGTGTCGATCACCGCACGCACGGCCTGCACCTGTGAGACCGGGTCCGGGTGCGCGGCATCCACGACGTGCAAGATGACGTCGGCCTGGCCGACCTCTTCCAGGGTCGAGCGGAAGGCCTCGACCAGCTGGGTGGGCAGGTTGCGCACGAAACCGACCGTATCGGTGAGGGTGTATTCGCGCCCGTCTGCGGCGCGCGCACGGCGCACCGTCGGGTCCAGCGTGGCGAACAGCGCGTCCTGGACGAGGACTCCCGCGTCCGTTAGACGATTGAGTAGCGTCGACTTGCCGGCGTTCGTGTACCCAGCGATGGCCACCGAGGGGACTCCCCCACGGCGGCGAGAGTTGCGCTGCGTGCGTCGAGCGGGCTCCATGCGCGCGATATCCGCGCGGAGCTTCGCCATGCGCGTGCGGATGCGACGACGATCCAGCTCGATCTTGGTCTCACCGGGACCCCTGGAACCGATACCCGCGCCGCCGGCGACGCGGCCGCCAGCCTGACGGGACATCGACTCACCCCAGCCACGCAGACGCGGCAGCAGGTACTCGAGCTGAGCCAGCTCCACCTGCGCCTTGCCCTCACGGGACTTGGCGTGCTGGGCGAAAATGTCGAGGATCAGGGCCGTCCGGTCGACGACCTTGGCGTCAACGACGTCCTCCAGCCCGCGGCGCTGCGAGGGGGCCAGCTCCTCGTCGACGATGACGGTGTCGGCCTCAACGCTACGTACGATCTCGGCCAGCTCGCGGGCCTTGCCGGACCCCAGGTAGGTTGCGGGGTCGGGCTTCATGCGGCGCTGGATGATACCGTCGAGGACGCGCGAACCGGCGGTCTCCGCGAGCGCGGCAAGCTCGCGCAGCGAGTTTTCGGCTTCCTCTTCGCTCTGCGTGGTGCGCAGGCCCACGAGCACGACCTTTTCGAGTCGCACCTGGCGGTATTCGACCTCGGAAATGTCCTCACGGTCGGAGGCACCGGTGTCGACGCGGCGCGTGCCCGCTCGAGCCTCGCGCTCAAGAGCACCCGCGTCCTGGGACGTGTCCTGACCCGTCGTCGATGCGAGCGCTGTTCCCGAGCGCGCGAGGATACGCGCGACAACGTCGTTGACGCGCTGGTCGCGCTCCTCTTTCGAAGAGTCCGCACCTGTGTGGGTCGTGTCCATAACCATCCTTTTTGTGGGGACTTCTAGTGTCGCACGCCCCGTCCTCATCTGCGTCGCCGCGCGCAGGCGCGATAGGCTTTCTTCCGTGGACGAACAGTATTTCACCGACTCTTCCCCAGCGACCGCCGACGAGGTCCGCACGATCGAGGTGAGCGCACGCGGCTTCGACCTGTCGATGCGCGTGTCGTCGCGCGTGTTTTCGGGCTCTAAGCTCGATCTCGGGACGCGTCAGCTCCTGGAGAATGCCCCGGACCTGCCCGAAGACGGGACCTTCCTGGACCTGGGGTGCGGGTGGGGTCCGATCGCGACGATCATGTCGCTGGAGTCCCCGAATGCAACCGTGTGGGCGGTGGACGTGAACTCTCGCGCGGTGGATCTGACGCAGCGCAATGCCCAATCCAACGGCGCGAGCAGGGTGCGCGCGCTGAAAGCCGAGGAGGCGCTCGCCTCGTCGCAGAAGTCGGACACGCGCTTCGACGTCATCTGGTCCAACCCGCCCGTGCGCATCGGCAAGGACGCGATGCACGAGATGCTGCTGGCATGGTTGGGCAGGCTCGCCCCCACCGGCGTCGCCTACCTGGTCGTCCAGCGCAACCTGGGCGCTGATTCGCTCATCGCGTGGCTGAACGGTCAGGGGTATCAGGCCTCGAAGTACGCGTCGAAGAAGGGCTTCCGCATCATCGAGGTCCGTCCCGCCTGACGTCCTGCGTTCGGTCGACGAGGCCGGGGCCGCCTCGCGCTCTCCGGCGCCGTTTTCTCGGGTTCGGGTTCAGGATAGGCGGATCTCCGCGACTCGGATCGCGGGTCCCGTGAGGAACACCGAGGCGTCCGTGATACGGGGGTTCTCCCCCGTCCAGTCGATGACTCCGTCGAGGCCGACGATGACCGTTCCACCCGGGATGTCGACGACCCACTGGGTGGGCGCTTCCGGCCCACGACGCAGGGCGGTGGCGAGGGCCGCCGCGCAGCATCCGGTGCCGCACGCCTGGGTCTCCCCCACGCCGCGCTCGAGCACGCGCATCGCGATATGTCCGCGCGTCGCACCGGGTTCCGTCAGGTCGAGGACCAGCTCGAGATTCGTGCCTGCTTCTGGCTCCGGATCGTAGGAGGGACGCTGGGCCTGCGGGATCTGCGAGACGTCCACGGTGGGCAGGAACACGCCGCGCAGGGTCTCCTCGTCGGTAAGCTCGACAACCGTGTGCGGGTTGGGCATGTCCACCCAGATACCCCGCAGGACAGCGTCGATCCCGGGAACGCACACCTCGATTGTTTCACGTGCAGGAGAGGCAGCGGGCCCCATGTCGACGCGGTAGCTGGCGCCGCGCCCCTCATCCTCGGACTCCGGGGTGACGCGCTTGATGCCGCCGCGCGTAGCCACGTCCAGGGTCTGGCCCACCGGCAGATCGACGAGGCCCTCGCGGCGCAGGTGATCGACGAAGACGCGCACGCCGTTGCCGCACATCTCAGCCTTCGAGCCATCCGCGTTGCGGTAGTCCATGAACCACATTCCGTCGCGCTCGACGGCCCGAATGAAGCCGTCGGCACCAATCCCGAAAGCCGGCGAGCACAGCGTCGCGACCTCGACCTCGCTGGGATCGTAATCGTCGAAGCGATCCGTGGCGACGACGAAGGAATTACCGGCACCGTGCGCCTTGACGACGCGGGCGTGAGCGGGCAGCTGCGTGTGTGTCATGGATCCACCGTAGCCCCCGGCTCCCGGGCGCGCAGCCACCGACCGTGTTACGAGCGTCCCAGGGCGGCCTCTGCCTCGCGCTGCGTCAGCTCGACAACCCTGCTCACCAGGGCCTCGTTCGAGTCGAACTCCCCCACGTCCAGCCAATGCACGCGAGGGTCCGGACGCAGCCATTTGACCTGGCGGCGCGCGAGCTGCCGGGTGGCAAGCGCGATGGATTCCACGGCCTCGTCCTCACTCATCTGCCCATCGATGACAGCGAGCGCCTGGGAGTAGCCCGTCGCACGGGACGCCGTCTTCGCCTCCCGCAGGCCAACGTCGATGAGCGCGCGCACCTCCTCGATGAGCCCGCCGTCCATCATGGCGCGCGTACGCACCGCGATGCGCTCGTCGAGCTCCTCCATCGGGCGACGCAGCGCCACCATGAGCGAGGGTGCCACGAACTCGTGGCGCGGCATGGACGCCGAATAGGGGCGCCCGGTCAGCTCGATGACCTCGAGGGCGCGGATAATCCTGCGAGCGTTATGCGGGTCGATACGCTGCGCCAACACCGGGTCCAGCTGGGTGAGGCGATCATGCAGGCCACGCGACCCCATCGGCCCCTCAGCTTCTTCTTCGAGGCGGGCGCGCACGGCCGGGTCCGTACCCGGGAACTCGATGACATCCAGGAGGGCGCGCTGGTACAGGCCGGAGCCTCCCGCGACCACGGCGACACCCCCGCGCTCGTGAATGCCCGCCACGTCGGCGCGCGCGTGCTTCTGATAGGCGGCAACCGAGGCCTCGTCGCGCACGTCAAGCACATCGATCTGGTGGTGGGCGATCCCGCGGCGCTCCTCCACCGGCGTCTTCGCCGTCCCCACATCCATGCCACGGTAGAGCTGCAGGGCATCCGCAGACACAATCTCACCCGCGCCACTCGCACCGAGCGCCTCCGGGAGCACGCCGGCCAGCGCCAGGGCCAGATCCGATTTGCCCGAGGCCGTGGGCCCCACAACCGCGCACACGACGTCCGACGCGCGCCTCACCGATGTCTCCATGGCCACCAGTGTACGGGTGCCTCCCACAGATACCACCCAACAACGGCTAGGCTTAAGACCATGAGCACAACTGACACTCCCCCGGTCACCCTCGACCGGGTCATCGAAGCGGTCGAGGCCGTCGGACTCATTCCGTTCATCTCCTTCACCGGGCAGGTCGCCGCGATCTTGCCGAACCGCACCGTCCGCATCGCGGTGCCCGAGGGCCACCCGGTTCAGGGAGTCGCGGACTACCCACGATTCTTCGACCCCTCGCACGCCGACGCCATTGCTTCCGCAGTGCGCCGCCTGAACGCGTCCACCTACCTGCCGAAGATCACCTCCGGCACGACCGAGACCGGTGCCATCGCCCTGCACCTGCAGCACACCTTCAACTGGGTCGTGGGCGCCACCGACGCACAGGTGCACGCCGAGGTCTCCCAGTTCATCATGGCCGCTGTCGCCATGATGAACCAGCTCGACATCATGTTCCCCGACCAGTGGACGAAGGAGGGCGCCAATGCCTGAATGGAAGAGCTTCACCTTTGGTGATGACGGCGAGGCCAAGCCCGAGGCTATGCCCGCCCCCGCCACCCCCTCCCCCGCGATGGAAGCCGACGAATACGCCGCCAAGTGGGGCACCGAGGTGTCCGAGCTGACGATCGAACGCATCGAGAAGGTGCTTGAGGGCGACGGTCTGCCGCACGGCTCGAACGAGTTCATCGCCGTCACCCAGCTGGAGGACGTGCAGTTCCAGATTCATCGCGAACCCGTCGACGCCCCCTGGGCGCAAATCGAGACACGCATCGCGGTGCCCGGCGAGGGCCATACTGAGGTCTCGCTGCAGGAGAAGGCGAACGAATGGAACAACGCCCACCTGCAGCCGACGGTCTTCCCCATCGAAGACGGTGACGGCTGGGTCCTCATGGCTGCGTCGCGTTTCTTCGTCGGCGAGGGCCTGTCGGACCGCCAGATCCACGCGATGCTTCGCCGCGGCCTGATTATCGGTCTGTCGGCCGCTCAGGAAATCCCCGCGCTCTTCGCGCACGGCTCCGACGAGTAAACCCACTCCTCTGGCCACATACATGGTGCCCCGCTCCTCCAGCTGGAGGAGCGGGGCACTCTCGGTGGAGTGTGCGCCGACTACATGCGAAGGCGCGGCAGGCACCGCGTGCGCGGGAAAACCACGGGTCGCATAGGGGGGCTCGAATCGACCCGCACTACCGAGAGTGCTCCCGCATGCCGATCGCCTCATCATCGTGACGATCGCCACGAAACAAAAGTAACTCAGGAGTAGCGCGTCACACATTCGTTTGGGGGCGACGTTTTCCCATTTTTCGTTTGTGCGACCGATCAAATGTGCAGTATCGTCTGCGCAGAGTTTCCGGTCACGCGTGGGCCTCTCCGGACACATGCCCGAAGAGGCCCACATTAGTGCAGGTCAGCGTCAGCGCGGGGCACCCACGCGCAGCGTGGGAATGCCCAGAGATACCGTGGTGTCCGGCTCATCCTTAGCCTGACGGGCCTCCCACGCGTCCCCAGCGCGCGTACGACGCACCTCGAACAGACCACCCTGCGTGCCCGAGTCTGCAATCAGGTGGTGAGGCGCCCCATACGTGACGGTCGCGCGGATCATGTCACCCGGACGAGGGCGATCGGCCTCGGACAGCCCCTGCGGCAGAGCGACGTGCACGAGGCGATTGTCGCGCGCGCGGCCCGAGATGCGGTGCGTGGCGCCGTCCTTACGGCCATCACCCTCGGAAACGAGAACCTCAACCTCGGTCCCGGCCAACGCGGCGTTGTCCTCGGCGCAGATGCGTTCCTGAAGCTTAATCAGGCGCTGATAGCGCTCGAGCGCCACGTCGTCAGGCACCTGATCCTCGCGATCCGCGGCGGGCGTGCCCGGCCGCGGGGAATACAGGAACGTGAAAGCCGAGGAGAAGCGTGCCTGCTCGACGACATCAAGGGTTGCCTGGAAGTCCTCTTCGGTCTCCCCCGGGAAGCCAACGATGATGTCCGTCGTGATGGCGGCGTGCGGGATAGCTGCGCGCACACGCTCGAGGATGCCCATGAAACGTTCGCGGCGGTAGGAGCGGCGCATCTGACGCAGGACCGCATCGGACCCGGACTGCAGGGGCATGTGCAGGCTCGGCATGACCGTGGGAGTTTCCGCCATCGCAGCAATCACATCGTCGGTGAAAGCGGCCGGATGGGGCGAGGTGAAGCGCACGCGCTCAATCCCCTCCACGCGCCCAACGGCGCGCAGCAGGTCTGCGAATGCGCCGCGCTCGCCGAAGCCCACGCCGTAGGAGTTCACGTTCTGACCCAGCAGGGTCACCTCGATGGCTCCCTGCGAGGCGACGGCCTCAACCTCGGCGAGGATATCGCCGGGTCGACGGTCGCGTTCCTTACCCCGCAGATGCGGGACGATGCAGAACGTGCAGGTATTGTTGCAACCCACCGAGATCGACACCCAGGCGGCATAGGCGCTCTCGCGGTGCGTGGGCAGCGTCGAGGGAAAGACCTTCAGGGACTCCTCGATCTCAACGGCCGCCTCACGGTTGTGCTCGGCGCGGCGCAGCAGAGCGGGGAGGACGTCGATGTTGTGCGTCCCGAAGACGGCATCCACCCACGGGGCCTTCTCAACGATGCCGTCTCGCATCTGCTGGGCGAGGCAACCCCCGACCGCGATCTGCATTCCGGGACGCTTGCGCTTGACGGCGGCGAGCTGCCCGAGGTTGCCAAAGAGACGGGTCGCGGCATTTTCGCGGACGGAACAGGTATTGATCACGATGACATCGGCACCCATGTCCCCCGCATCGGTCGCGCGAGCGGCTGCCTCGGGGACCTGCTCGACGGGGACAAGGCCGGCCTGCTCCAGCAGACCCGCCATGCGTTCTGAGTCATGTTCGTTCATCTGGCAGCCGAGCGTGCGCACCGCGTAGGTGCGGGGCGTAGCAGCGCCATCCTGCGTCATCGTATTCATCGCAGTGAAGTTTAGTCGCCCGCCTGCGCACCGGCGCAGTCGAGCACGTCACGCACGAGAACAAGAGCTGCGTCAATGGCACCCGCGCGCACCGCCGCACGATCACCCTCAAGGTGCAAGAGTCGATGCTCCTCCCCCGCCGGGTGCGCGCAGGCGATGTGAACAGTACCGGCGGGGAAACCGTCGGCGGGGCCCGGACCGGCGACCCCGGTCGTCGATAAGCCAATGTCTGCGTGGAACAGCTCGCGCGCCCCTCGGGCCATCTGGCGAGCAACCTGCTCATCCACCGGGCCCGTCAGCGCCAGCTGGCTCGCCGAGACGCCCAGGACAGAGGATTTCGTATCGACCGCGTAGGTGCACGCACCCCCGCGCACGACGTGAGAGGCGCCGGGTACGTCCACGAGGCGCGCGACGAGGCCTCCCCCCGTCAGCGATTCTGCCGTCGCGATCGTCAGGCCGCGCTGCGTCAGATCCGCTATCAGGTCGGCAAGCACCTCATCACTTACTGCGGTCACAGTCCCCACTGCCAGGCCTCCTCAGCGCCACTCTCCTCGTCGCCCCACGTGTCGAGGGCGTCGCGCACGGCCGCAGACGCGACAGACGGCGAATACCCCTTGCGTACGAGCATGGAACTCAGTCTACGGTAGGCGGTCTCGCGCGGGACGCCCGCGAGGGAGCGACGTTTGCGAGCCACCAGCTGCGCCGCGCGCTCCGCCTCATCGTCCCGATCGATCTGAGACAGGGCATGCTCGATCGTCGAAGAGTCCAACCCCTTGCGTACGAGAACCTCGCGCAGCGCGCGGCCCGAGGCACCCGTGCCGGAAAAACGCGAGCGAACAAGCGCATCGGCGTAGGCCTGATCGTCGACGAGGCCAACGGCCTCAAGACGGTCGACGACCTCGACGGCGATCTCGGCGCTGAAGCCTCGCCCTTCGATCGCGGTGGTCAACTCCGAGCGGGAACATGCGCGTGCGTCTAGTTTGCGCAGGGCGACCTCGCGCGCGGCCTCGATCGCCGCTGTGCCCGTCAGGGCCGCATTGCGTTCGCGGGCGCGCGCGAGCCTCTCGCCCGGGGAGGAACGCCGACGACGCTCCTCCCCCAGCTCGGGATTATCTTCGGGATCCAGGTAGCGGACCACGGCTCAGAAGCCCGCGTCCTCATCAGGATCAATGTCGGGCACTTCCTGAGACGCCTGGTCCGGGTCCGGGGCCTCGCCGATGCCCAGCGACACGAGGATCTTCTGCTCGATCTCGTTGGCCAGCTCCGGATTGTCGACAAGGAACTGACGCACGTTCTCCTTGCCCTGGCCCAGCTGGTCATCCCCGTAGGTGAACCAGGAGCCGGACTTACGCACGATGCCGGCCTCGACGCCCATGTCAATGATCGAGCCCTCGCGCGAGATGCCCTTGCCGTAGACGATGTCGAACTCGGCCTGCTTGAAGGGCGGGGCCATCTTGTTCTTCACGACCTTGGCGCGCGTGCGGTTTCCAACGGGCGCACCGGCTTCCTTGAGGGTCTCGATGCGGCGCACGTCGATGCGCACCGACGCGTAGAACTTCAGCGCCTTACCACCCGTCGTGGTCTCCGGGGAACCGAAGAAGACGCCGATCTTTTCACGCAGCTGGTTGATGAAGATCGCGGTGGTGCCGGTCGCGGACAGGGCGCCCGTGATCTTACGCAGAGCCTGGCTCATGAGTCGAGCCTGCAGGCCCACGTGAGAGTCGCCCATCTCACCCTCGATTTCCGCCTTGGGCACGAGTGCCGCGACGGAGTCGATGACGATGATGTCGATGCCGCCCGAGCGGATCAGCATGTCAGCGATCTCGAGGGCCTGCTCACCCGTATCGGGCTGGGAGACCAGGAGGGAGTCGGTGTCGACGCCCAGGGCACGCGCATAAACGGGATCGAGGGCATGCTCCGCGTCGATGAAGGCAGCGTTGCCACCGGCCTTCTGGGCGTTGGCGACGGCATGGAGGGCGACCGTGGTCTTACCGGAGGACTCGGGGCCGTAGACCTCGATGACTCGTCCGCGCGGGAGGCCACCGATGCCGAGAGCGACGTCGAGAGCGAGGGAACCCGTGGGGATCACCTGGACTGGCGGACGATTATCGTCGCCGAGGCGCATGACGGAGCCCTTACCGAACTGCTTATCGATCTGCGACAGGGCGACTTCGAGTGCCTTATTGCGATCATTGGTCGCGGGCTTTGCGGCGGGTGCTTTACGGGCAGCCATGGTGATCCTTTCATCTGCGGCCTCTCCGGCCTGCGGGTGTCCTGGCCTGGGATGCCGCCCCTCTCCGAGGCGACATGACGAGTATGCGACCGGCCATCGTCATCTGTGTCCCGCGCGCGCCTCCCCTGTGGATGACACGCGTCGGAACATCGTCGCCCACAAGCTTAAATGGAACACATGTTCGATTGTCGATCGACACGCCGC
>JAHYYD010000059.1:9077-10574 GCA_019425105.1 Actinomycetota bacterium | reverse complement strand
GCGGAGATCTCGAAGAACCGCCACGCCGACATTCCGATCGTCGCCGACCTGGCGACCGCCCTGCCGATCCTCACCCAGGAAATCGCCCAGGCCTCGTCGGAAAACAAGGCCGACATTTCCGGATGGTGGCGCTACCTCGACCGTCTGCGCACCAAGTACCCGATCGGATGGGCCGAGCCCGACGACGGCATGATGGCACCCCAGGAGGTCATCAAGAAGCTGTCCGACAAGGTCGGCCCCGACGCGATCTACGTGACGGGCGTGGGCCAGCACCAAATGTGGGCCTCCCAGTTCATTACGCTGGACAACCCGCGTAGCTTCATCTCCTCGTGCGGATCCGGCACCATGGGTTACTGCATCCCCGCAGCCATGGGCGCCCAAGTCGGCGCTCCCGACAAGGTCGTGTGGGCGATCGACGGCGACGGCTCCTTCCAGATGACCAACCAGGAGCTGGCCACCTGCACGATCAACAACATTCCGATCAAGGTCGCCCTCATCAACAACTCGGTGCTGGGCATGGTGCGCCAGTGGCAGTCCCTGTTCTTCGGCAAGCGCTACTCGAACACGACGCTCAACCCCGTCGAAGGCGAACAGATCCCCAACTTCGAGATGCTCGCCCAGGCCTACGGCATGGCGGCGCGCACCGTGCGCTCCATCGACGAGGTCGACGAGGCCATCGAATGGGCCATGTCGATCAATGATCGCCCCGTGCTCATTGACTTCCGCGTCTCCAAAGACTCGATGGTCTGGCCGATGGTCGCCGCGGGCGTGTCCAACGATGAGATTCGTTACGCCAAGGGCATGGCGCCCGACTGGGAGGTGGAAGACTGATGACAAATCGTCACACTCTGGCCGTGTTGGTCGAGAACAAGCCCGGCGTGCTTACTCGCGTCGCCGCGCTTTTCGCCCGCCGCGCCTTTAATATCAAGTCGCTGACCGTGGGAGAGACTGAACACCCCGAGATCTCCCGCATGACCATCATCGTGGACGCAGACTCCGCGCCCATCGAGCAGGTGGTCAAGCAGCTCAACAAGCTCATCAACGTCCTCAAGGTCGTCGAGCTTGAGCCCGAAGACTCCGTCGAACGGCGTCTGCTCATGATGAAGGTCCAGGCTGACGAGACCCGTCGCACCTCGGTCCTGCAGATCGTGGACCTGTTTCGCGCACACGTCGTCGACGTGCAACCCGAGTCGGTCGTCATCGAATCGATCGGCTCCCTACCCAAGCTGGAGGCGCTGCTGCGGGCCATGGAGCCCTACGGCGTCACCGAACTCGTCCAGTCGGGTGCCGTGGCCATTGGCCGCGGGTCGCGCTCGATCACGGATCAACTGAAGGAGAAATGAAAATGGCAGAAATCATCTACGACGACGGCGCAGACCTG
The DNA here is from genome assembly GCA_019425105.1 of Actinomycetota bacterium. Lineage (GTDB taxonomy): Bacteria > Actinomycetota > Actinomycetes > Actinomycetales > Actinomycetaceae > Pauljensenia. The sequence continues at coordinate 9,193 of JAHYYD010000059.1, read as the reverse complement.
TCGCTGATCCAGTCCAAGAAGGTTGCCATCATTGGTTACGGTTCGCAGGGTCACGCTCACGCGCTGAACCTGAAGGATTCCGGAGTTGACGTGGTCGTCGGCCTGCGCCCCGGTTC
>JAHYYD010000059.1:0-8977 GCA_019425105.1 Actinomycetota bacterium | reverse complement strand
GGCGTCATCAAGACGACCTTCACCGAGGAGACCGAGACCGACCTGTTCGGCGAGCAGGCTGTCCTGTGCGGCGGCGTCTCCCACCTGATCCAGGCCGGCTTCGAGACCCTGGTCGAGGCTGGCTACCAGCCCGAGATCGCCTACTTCGAGGTCTGCCACGAGATGAAGCAGATCGTCGACCTCATCAACGAGGGTGGCATCACCAAGCAGCGTTGGTCCTGCTCCGACACCGCTGAGTACGGCGACTACGTCTCCGGCCCGCGCGTCATTGGCGAGGCCTCCAAGGAGGCCATGAAGGCTGTTCTGGCCGACATCCAGGACGGCACCTTCGCCCGCAAGTTCATCGCCGATCAGGATAACGGTGCCCTTGAGTTCAAGGCGCTGCGCGCCGAGGAAGAGGCTCACCCGATCGAGAAGACCGGCCAGAAGCTGCGCAAGGCCTTCGGTTGGACCGACTCTGACGAGGACTACACCGAGGGCAGCGCCGCGCGCTGATCTCACTGTCCTTCTCGGATAGACCAAGCTCCGGCCTCGTTCCCAATGTGGGACGAGGCTGGGGCTCTTTTGCGCTGATAGGCGCGGGTGGGCTCGGCAGCGTTTGCGCGAGAGTTAGTTCGATGGTGCTTCGTCGGAACCGTTCGTCCACGGAAGGGGTGCGGGGGAGAGGGCGTCCGCGTTGGAGACGGTGGAGATCGGCGCAACGATCACGAGGGAAGCGACGGCGGCCGACGCGACGCGCGTCAGAGTTCGACGGGAGGGGCGCACTGTGATTCCTTGCTGTGAAAGATTGATTGACAGCATCAGTTTATTAGTAACTACCTACTGAGCAACTCTTTGTGACGTCTTGCATTGACTGCTGGTGTTGCCTGTGTCTGCGTCAGGGATTCTTGTCATGGTCTCCTGAGTAGAATCGGGGCATGGCTACTCAGGGGGCGGATTTATCCACCCGGCTCAAGATCCTGTTCGTCATCAATGACCTCTACACGCGTGGAAATGGGCTCGCCGCTTCCGCGCGTCGCATGATCGCGCTGTTGCGTGAGCGGGGGTACGATGTGCGAGTGTTGTCTGCGCCGCCGCTCGACGGTGACGATTGCGGTATCGGTGCCCCTGACTATCCGCTCCCGCATCTTCGCGTTCCGCTGTTGGCGCCTCTTATTGCCTCGCAGGGCTATGCCTTCGCCCGGTCGGATCGGTGCCAGATTGATCGGGCTCTCGACTGGGCGGACGTGGTCCACCTGGAAGAGCCCTTCATGCTGCAGGCCGCGGTTGCTCGGCGTGCGCGTGATCGCGGTGTGCCCGCGATGGCGACCTATCATATTCATCCCGAAAATCTCACGGCCTCCGTCTATCTTGATCGTTGCGCTGCCCTCAATCGCGTGATTCTTCGGCTGTGGAAGCGCTTCATTTTTGATCGGTGCGGCGCGCTCCAATGCCCCTCAGAATCGGTATGGCGGCGGGTCTCCTCGTTGGGGCTTTCTCCGCGGCTCTTTGTTCTCTCTAATGGTGTGCCGCTGGGTGGTGTGAGCGTTGAATGTGGGTGCAAGGGGGAAGAGTCGTCCGTCGTGCGTCTGCTGTCAATCGGGCGCTTTTCGCGCGAGAAAGATCAGGCGACGATCCTGCGGGCGCTGCGCTTCAGTTCTCATGCTCGCTCTATCGAGCTGACCCTGGCGGGGCGAGGTCCGACCGAGCGGCAGCTGCGGGCCCAGGCGGATCGGCTCGTGCGCGCTGGGGTCATCGAGCGTCCCGTTCGCTTTACTTTTATGAATGCGGAGAAGATGGCTCGCGCCTCGGAGCGCTCTGATCTCTATGTGCATGCCGCCCGGATCGAGGTGGAGGGCCTCGGCGCTCTTGAGGCGCTGCGTCACGGCGTGGTCCCTGTTCTCGCGCGTGGTCCTCTGACGGCAACCAGTCAGTTCGCGCTGACAGAGGAGAGCGTGTTCGAGGCAGGGAATCCGCGCTCGCTCGCGCGCGTCATTGATGCGTGGATTGACCGAGGGGGCGAGGCTCGTCGAGCTGAGGCCGTGCGATATCGGGGCGTGGAAGCTCAGTATGACATCCGTGTCTGTGTCCGTGAACTGGAGCGTGTCTATGGCTGGTTGGTCGGCGGGGGAGAATTTCCAGGTGCTCAGCCTGACAGGTGAACGCCGGTCCTCGAAGTTGCGGGGTAATTATCCTAGACGCTGATAAAAATATCTGTCGTATAACTGGTTAGTCAGCATCTAAATTTGTATGATGAATCTCGTGGAGAGTGAGTCATGACTCACTGCCCGCTGATTGACAACTCATCTCGGAAGGACCAACGATGCCCCTCCGCCACTACGGGCGTGCCCTCGCGGCAGCCTCGGGAGCCGTGCTGCTGTGCGCGACTCTCTCGGTTCCCGCGCTCGCCACCCCGACCAGTGACACCGGTGCGCTAGCCCCGGTGACGGCCTCGGTAACCGACGAAGGCTCGGCCCCCATCACCGTTACCGTGGCGCGCACCGACTCCCACGGAGACACGGTGTACGAAGGCGACCTCATCACCATCACCGTCACCTACACCAACAACACAGACAGTGCTCTGACCGTCTTCCCGGTGGCCTCGAACCTGTCCGGCGTGCTGACCACCGGCGCCCCCAACTGCCGCTGGCATAACCTCGCCGCACACACCACCAAGCAGTGCACGACCGCGACGCACACCGTGACCGCCGACGACGTCGCGGCCGGAACCTTCACTCCGATGACCACGTGGGCCGCCACCCGCGACCGCAACGGCACAGACGTCATCGCCGGTGACATCACCGCGAACGCCGACCCGGTGACCGTCGCCCAGGGCGAACGGCCCCCGGCCCCCGACCCGCTGGAGACACCGCATGACTACGCGATCGGCGAGAAGGTGCGCCTCGCATCCCCAGGCCTCGCCGGCTTTGGCTGTCACCGCATCCCCGCGCTGACCACCGCCACCAACGGATGGATCATCGCCGCGTGGGACGGGCGCCCCGATACCTGCCAGGATGCGCCCCAGGCGAACTCCATCGTCTACCGCATCTCCAAGGACGGCGGTAAGTCCTGGACCTCCATCCAGACCGCGCTTGCAGGCACCCCCGGCGCGCAGAAGGTCGGCTACTCCGATCCCTCCTTCGTCGTCGACCGCACCACCGGAACGATCTTCCTATTCTCGGTCAAGTCCTACGACGCCGGTCTCTTCCAGTCCCAGCTGGGCACTGACCCCGCAGCGCGTAACATCCTGCACGCCCACGTCGTCGAATCCCACGACAACGGCGAGACCTGGGTCAACCCCCGCACCATCACCGACCAGGTGACCGCAGGTCACACCGACCAGTGGTTCACGCGCTTCGCGTCCTCCGGTGAAGGAATCCAGCTGCGCTACGGCGCCCACGCCGGTCGCCTCATCCAGCAGTACGCGGTCGCCAACTCCGGCACGACCTCGCTCATGGCCGTCTCCGTCTACTCCGACGACCACGGCGCGACCTGGAAGCCCGGCGCGCCCACCGAGGGCAGCGCCGACGAGAACAAGGTTGTCGAGCTCTCCGACGGGCGCCTGCTCCTCAACTCGCGTACGCAGGGCACCGCCGGCCAGCGCCTCGAAGCCATCTCCTACGATGGCGGGCAGACCTGGGGCCCGTTCCGCCACAACTGGGATCTGACCGACCCGCGTAACAACGCCTCCATTGTGCGCGCATACCCGGACGCCCCCGAGGGATCCGCGCGCGCCCGCGTCCTGCTCTTCTCCAACGCCGATTCGTCCAGCGCCCGTGCCAACGGCACTATCCGGGTCTCCTACGATGACGGCTTCACCTGGAACGACGGCACGGTTTTCGAGAGCGGCGAGATGGCCTACTCGACGCTGCATCCCCTCGGGGATGGCACCTGGGGCCTGCTGTACGAGTCCGGCGGCTACAAGAACATCGAGTTCATGCGCATTGACGCCTCCTACCTGGGGCTGACCGACCCCGGCGAAGAGCCGACTCCGGATCCGCAGCCCACTCCGGACCCCACTCCGGATCCGCAGCCCACTCCGGACCCGCAGCCCACCCCTGAACCCGCCCCGGCTGTCACCCCCGCACATTGGGTGAACACCGGAAACGGCTGGAAGTGGCAGCTGGAAGACTCCAGCTACGCGACCAACCAGACCATCACGATCGGCGAGGCCACCTACCGCTTCGGCGCAGATGGCATGATGGTCACCGGCTGGGACAACCAGGGTGGCGTGTGGAGCTACTACAACGCCTACGGTGCCCGCGTGAGCGGCTGGGTCCACGATGGTGCCTGGTACTACCTCGATCCCGCGACTGGAGCGATGGCGACCGGCTGGGCGCAGGTCGGTGGCACCTGGTACCTCTTCAACGCCTCCGGGGCGATGCTCACGGGCTGGCAGTACGCCGGTAGCTGGTACTACCTGGCTCCCTCGGGAGCCATGCTCACCGGCTGGCAGCACATCGGTTCCACCTGGTACTACTTCGCCGACAATGGCCACATGGTCACAGGCTGGCAGTTGATCGACGGTCGCTGGTACTTCTTCGCTCCCTCGGGTGCGTGGATCTGATCCGTCTGACCGAGCCGGGGCTGGGGGAGCGCACGTGCTCTCCCAGCCCCGGCCTCGTCTATGGGAGACGTCACCCGGAAAACGGCCCACGTGGTGGAACGATTCCCTCCTCGGGGCCTCGGGCGGGGGAAGATGGAGCTATGACACTGAACATCGCAGTAATCCCCGGCGACGGCATCGGCAAGGAGGTCGTCCCCGAAGGCCTCAAGGTCCTGGATCGCGTCCTGGCAGACAAGGGCGTCGACTACTCCACGACCCACTTCAACCTGGGGGCCGAGCGCTGGCACGCCACCGGTGACACCCTCACCGACGAGGACCTCGAGGCCATCAAGCGCCACGACGTGATTCTCCTCGGCGCAGTCGGCGACCCCTCCGTCCCCTCCGGCGTCCTTGAACGAGGCCTGCTGCTCAAGCTGCGCTTCGCTCTCGACCACTACGTGAACCTGCGTCCCTCCAAGTACTACGAGGGTGTGCCCAGCCCCCTGGCTAACCCCGGCGACATCGACTTCGTCGTCGTGCGCGAAGGCACAGAGGGCCTCTACTGCGGTAACGGCGGTGCCGTGCGCGTGGGCACCCCGCACGAGATCGCAACCGAGGTCAGCGTCAACACCGCCTACGGTGTCGAGCGCGTCGTGCGCTACGCCTTCGAAGCGGCCGCCTCGCGCAAGAAGCACCTCACCCTCGTCCACAAGCACAACGTCCTGGTGAACGCCGGACACATGTGGCGTCGCATCGTCGACGAGGTGGGGGAGGAGTATCCCGAGGTGCGCGTCGATTACTGCCACATCGACGCTGCCACCATCTACATGGTCACCGACCCCGCGCGCTTCGACGTTATTGTCACTGACAACCTTTTCGGTGACATCCTCACCGACGAGGCCGGGGCCGTGACCGGTGGTATCGGCCTGAGTGCGTCCGGCAACCTCAACCCCTCGCGCGAGTACCCCTCCATGTTCGAGCCCGTGCACGGCTCTGCCCCCGACATCGCGGGACAGGGCAAGGCGGATCCGACCGCGACCATCTCCTCGGTCGCGCTGATGCTCGACTTCATGGGCTACGCCGAGGAAGCCGAGCGTGTGCGCGCCGCGATCGACGCCGACATGGCGGCGCGAGCCGAGGCTGCGGCAGCCGGGCATCCGCTCGTGCGCTCCACCTCGCAGATCGGCGATGACATCGCCGCTAGGGTCTGAGACTCACGCGAAACACGAGGGCCGCTCCCCGGGATGGGGGAGCGGCCCTCGTGCCTGTATGGAAGCGCCCGTGAGGCGAGGAGCTTGCTGTCAGCGCGTGCCGATGAGGGCGGGCAGGGACGTGCGAGGAGCCCACTGCTGGATGTCCGCCAACGCGGCGCTGGCACCGGCGCTGCGCACATCGGAGGAGTTGCTGGCCAGCATGGCGGAGTCCGCCGCGAGCAGGTTTGATGCCAGGGAGGGTGCATCGAGGAAACCAAGTGTGCAGCGAGGCGTTCGTGTGTCGGCAGCTCCGGCACGCAGCGCGGTGTCGGCGCGCGTGAGTAGCTCACCCGACACGGCGTATGCGTCACTCAGCGTGCCCGCACTCACCTGCGCCTGAGGGAGGGTTGACGCCGTGCAATCCCAGGTAGCGACTGCACTCGACAGCTCCTGAGAGGATGCCAGATCCTTGCCCGAGGGGGCGAAGGACGCTGATATTCCCGGCGCGTCGAAAAGATCGATTGACCAGGTCTGGACTCCCTGACGCGAGGCCGCATTCACGCGGTCGTTGACAAGGAGCGCTTGGTCTAGCCCTGCATCCAGGTCAATGCCATACGCCTGGGCGATCGTGACCGCGCTCGCGTAACGACCGAGTGCCGCAGCCGACAGGGTGCGGGCCTCATCGGCGCTCGTACGATTCGTGTCCGCGGCGATCTCCAGGTCGCGGGTCGCCGTGCGGGCAAGCCACGCGACGAACGCCGACACGTCGGTGGGGGCCTCGGACACGGCGGCGGGGGCAGAGGCACCCTCGGGCGGGGTTCCGCCCCACGGGTCCCACAGGCCACCCAGTGCCTCCAGGCGCTCGTCCGAGGCCGCCGCGACAGCGCGCAGAGCCGCCGAACAGGACGCGCAGTCCGTCGCGACCTCGGCAAGCTGGGTCGCCCGATCGGAAGCCGCCGACTCCGTGCGCGCAGCTTGGTCGCGTACGGCGGCGAATCCGGTCAGGGTGGGCAGAGAGGACGACGAGCACGCGGACAGCGCGAGAACCGCCACCCCAGTGGCGACGAGGCCGGGGAAGTGGCGTGTGGTTAAAGTCAGTTTTGCGAAACGCACACCCGCATCATCCCACACCCCCGGGTAGGATAGGGAACTGACCCGCGTACGCGAGAGAAAGATAGGCGCATATGGCATCGTCCACGTCAGATGGACCGCTCGAGGAGCTGCTGGCTCCCGTGGTCGAACAGTCGGGACTGGAACTGGACTCAGTGACCCGCTCGCGCTCCGATGCGATGCCGCTCCTGCGGGTCATCGTCGAAGCGCCGATCGGCGCCGACGGAATCGACTCCGACACGCTCGCTGAGGTGTCTCGTGCCGTGTCGAAAGCACTGGACGCCGCGGACCCGATCGACGGCGAATACCTGCTGGAAGTGTCCACGCCGGGAGCCGAACGCGAACTGACGAAAGTCGGGCATTGGATGCGCCAGATCGGACGCCTCGTGCGCATCAAGCTGCGCGCCGGTGGATATGTTTCCGGACGCGTCGTGGCGGCTGACGAGACCAGTGCAACGATCGATGTCGACGGTGAAACGACTACCATTGACTATTCTGACATGAGGAAGGCGCGCTCCCGCGTCGACTTTGGAACGGGGAAGTAGGAGACCATGGAAATCGATATGACCGCACTGCGGATGGTGGAAAACGAGAAGGGCGTCAGCCTCGAAACCCTCGTTGACGCCATCGAAGAAGCCCTCCTCAAGGCGTATCACAACCTGCCCGGAGCCATCTCCCAGGCCCGCATCGAAATCGACAAGAAGACCGGTCGCGTCACCGTCATGGCCATGGACGAAGACGAAGACGGCAACCCCATTGGCGAGTTCGACGACACCCCGAAGAACTTCGGCCGTATCGCCCAGTCGACCGCCCGCTCCGTCATCATGCAGCGTCTGCGTGACGCCGACGACCAGCGCGTGTTCGGCGACTTCGCGGGACGCGAAGGACAGGTCATCACGGGCACCGTCCAGGCTCCGCGCCCCGGACGACCCACGATGGTCCAGGTCTCCGACGATTTCGAGGCTGTCCTGCCCGACGGCGAAAAGGTCCCCGGCGAGACCTACCGACACGGTGACCGCATTCGCGCCTACGTCGTGGGCGTCGAGCGCACCGAGCGCGGACCGCGCATCACCCTGTCGCGCACCCACCCCAACCTCGTCGCCGGCCTCTTCCAGCGCGAGGTTCCCGAGATCCAGCAGGGCCTCGTCAAGATCAAGGCGATTGCCCGCGAGGCCGGACACCGCACGAAGATCGCGGTGGCCGCCACGCGCGAGGGCATCAACGCCAAGGGCGCGTGCATCGGCCCGATGGGCGCGCGCGTGCGCTCCGTCATGGCCGAGCTGGGCGGGGAGAAGATCGACATCGTTGACTACTCCGACGACCCTGCGCGCTTTGTCGCAAACTCGCTGTCGCCCGCCCGCGTCACTCGCGTTGTCGTCCACTCGGTGGATAATCGCACTGCGACGGCCATCGTCCCGGACTTCCAGCTCTCGCTCGCCATCGGCAAGGAAGGCCAGAATGCTCGCCTCGCCGCGCGCCTGACGAACTACCACATCGACATCCACGCCGACACGGAAACCGGCGACGACGCGATCGCCTCGCGCGTCTCGACCCCCGACGACGTGACAAGTCGCTCATAGAATCTGAGACGAGCAATCCCCTAGCTGGACTAAGCTAGGGGATTGTGTCGTATTCTGTGCCGCCAGTGCCCACCTCCGGGCCCCGGCGCACCTGCATCGGATGCGGTGCACGCGCACACAGAACCGCACTCGTGCGGATCGTGCGTTCGCCAGACGGCTCGATTCACCTCGATCCGACGGCGACTCTTCCGGGCCGAGGCGCCTGGGTCCACCCCGATGCGGGGTGCGTCCAGAAAGCTCGAGTCAGACGCGGCCTCGCGCGCGCATTCCGAACGGGAAACGTGTCGGAGGCTGTGTGGGACGACGTGGAGGAGTTGATCAACCACCAGTGATGGCCACGGGCCATCAACGCCGAGAAAATGGAAGCGGGTTGGAAGCTGATGGGCACCCGATGAGTACCCAGCGATGAGCTGCCAGCAATATCAGTAAGGCGTCTCCGGACCGGAGACGCTTCCGGAATGGAGAAATGTGGCAAAGTTGCGTGTCCACGAGCTCGCCAAAGAGCTCGGAATCACCAGCAAAGAACTGATGGGTCACCTGAAGGAAGCAGGTGAATTCGTCAAGTCGTC
>JAHYYD010000058.1 GCA_019425105.1 Actinomycetota bacterium | reverse complement strand
CCTCCTACTCGACCCCGGTCGACAACGAGGGCACCCTTGCTTCCGACGAGGCCCTGGCCGCGCTGCGTGAGAAGTTGACGAACAACTGAACCAGTCTTTGTGACTGAGCTTTGGGTCGTCAGTTCACGTCAGTGAACGCATGAGTGGTGGTCCCCAGGTTTTCCTGGGGGCCACCACTTTTTCTGGTTGCCGCTCAGCTAGATCTCCGGCCGCCGCGAGGCCTGCCCGCCCGCGAGACTTGGCAACCGAGCTTGCGCTCGGTGCCTCGTCTCGAAGCACGGCCAGGCCCCGCAGGCCTCGTGATGACGGGTTACTCAACAATGTCGCACGTAATTCCCTTGCGGGTGTTTCAAATATTGAAGTCGCATCGTTGGAATTGCAACGTTTTTAGCGGATCTCGAAAACTGACCGTTGGAAATTATGTGCGACTTTTGTTCTGGCTTACGTCGTGGCGTCGCAGCACAGACAACGAGACCCCGCACAGCAACGATGCTGTGCGGGGTCGGTCGCTGACGATGATTAGGTGGCCGAGCGCTTCAGAACTGCCACATCGATGCACGCGCCGACCAACGCCGCGACGACGGTGGGTAGGATCCAGCCGAGCTGGTTCGCCTGAAGTGGGCTCCACATGAGAAGAGAGTTAATTCCCTCTGTTGCAACACCGATATGTGCCAGCGTTGTCGCCGCAGACCATGCCGCAGCCATCCACGCGCCCAGGCGGAACGTCCACAGCGCCGGCGTTGCGAGTCGAAGCGGATGGGTGATGATCGTGATGAACACGACCGTGATCGCGACAGGGTAGAGGAACGTGATGATCGGAACCGCGATCGCGAGTACGGAGCTGAGCCCCGCAGATGACAACACGAAGGAGATGATCGTAAAGACGATCATCCACGTACGGTAGGAAATCTGCGGGGCAAGCCGGTGGAAGAACTCCGAGGTTGCTGCGATGAGGCCGACAGCCGTTGTCATGCAGGCCGTGAGAACGATCAGACCGAAGACAATCTGCCCGGGCCAGCCCATTGTCATCTGGGCAGCATCAGCGAGCAGGGTTGCGCCGTCGCTGTAGCTTTGAGCATTCGGGATCACGTGGCCGATGAGGCCTAACCCCACGTAGACGACGCCGAGCAGCGAACCGGCAATAATAGCCGCCGTCGAGGTGCGGCGTACGACCTTCGCGCCGATGCCGCCCCCAGTATGACCGAGCGACGTGACGACGATGATGCCGAAGGCCAGGGCCGCAATTGAGTCCATCGTCATGTAGCCCTCGAGGAGACCAGCGGCGAGGGGAGTTGCCGCGTACTCGCCGGTTGGCGCGTCGTGAGAGGTCGGCAGGGATGCCAGGCAGAGGAACACGAGGAGAACTAGCAGCCCGAGCAGGATGGGGGTGAGTACCTTGCCGAGCGCGTCGATGATATGGCCGGGATTCCAACACAGGTAGAAGGCGATGGCAAAGAAAATGAAGCTGAAGATGATCGATGCGGTGAGAGACTTTGTCCCGATAATGGGGGCGACAGCTGTCGAGAAGGACACAGCACCCGTGCGCGGCAGCGCGTAGAAGGCACCGATCGAGAGATACACCATCACAGAGAAAACGAGCCCGAAGGGCTTGCCGGCGCGGCTCACAAGGTCACGGATATCGGTGCCCGACAGGGCAATAGTGATGATCGAAATGACGGGGAGAGCGACGCCGCCGATGAGGAAACCAATCATCGCGGGGGTCAAGTTGGTGCCGGCCGACGCGCCCATGATCGGCGGGAAAATAAGGTTACCGGCACCAAAGAACATCGAGAAGAGCGTCAAGGACGTCGCGATGAGGACCGCGACGCCCGAACGCTCAGTGGAATCATCATTGACTGTCTGCGTCACTGCTACTCACTTGATAATGTGCGTTCTCTAACAGCACCAATTCTTGCATGAGGGCGTGTATACGCAACCGCAGGCGGGATAGTCTGGGAGTCGTGAACACGACTCTTCGCGCTGGGGCTTGTACGGCCACGCTTATTCGTCCACTTGATGGCCCCCGCGCCCAGGGGCCGCGTCGCATCATTGCGGTCAGTGGGGGTATCGGCAGTGGCAAGTCGTCGGTGACGCGCGTTTTTGCATCCAAGGGGGCTGTCATCGCCGACGCGGATGCTATTGCGAGACAGATCCTCCAGCCCGGTGAGCCCGTGCTTGCCGAGGTTGCGCGGGAGTTCGGTAACGACCTCATCCGGCAGGATGGCACTCTGGATCGGTCGCTCCTCGCCTCGCGCGTGTTCGGGGGTGAAGGGGCGGAGGAACGCGTCGCACGGCTCAACGCTATGACGCACCCCGTCATCGAAGCGCGCGCGTGGTCGATCCTGCGTGAGGCCCCGGCAGGTGCGCTAGCGGTCTACGATATTCCTCTCCTCGTCGAGGGGGACCGCGCCGATCGCTTCGACGCTGTTGTTATCGTGGATGCGCCCATCGAGCAGCGTATTGAGCGCCTGGAAGCCAGGGGAGTGGCATCTGAGGACGCGCGCTCCCGCATCCGCGCCCAGGCCTCGTCGCAGGAGCGCCGAGCCGTCGCCTCCATCTGGATCGACAATGAGGGCAGCGCTGCGGAGCTCGAGGAGGTCGCAGGCCTCGTCTATGAGCGTTGGCTCACCCCGGACGTACCCATTGTTGATTGACGAGGCCGGGGCACTCCATGCTCATCGCGAACCCGTGTGCTTTGTACGGGCACCCCGCTGACCTGGGCGGTAGCGTAGGAGGGTGAACGAAACCCCCGTCATCCGCCAAGACAAGCCTTTCGAGGTCATCTCTCCCTACACGCCATCAGGCGATCAGCCTAAAGCAATCCGTGAGCTGGCGGCACGCATCCGTGACGGCGAGCAGGACGTGGTCCTCATGGGTGCGACCGGCACGGGCAAGAGCGCGACCACCGCGTGGCTCATCGAAGAGCTGCAGCGTCCCGCGTTGGTGCTCGAGCCGAATAAGACGCTCGCCGCGCAGCTGGCAGCAGAATTCCGCGAACTGCTGCCGGGCAACGCCGTCGAATACTTCGTGTCCTACTACGACTACTACCAGCCCGAGGCCTATGTTCCCCAGACGGACACGTTCATCGAGAAGGACTCGTCGATCAATGACGAGGTCGAGCGACTGCGGCACAGCGCCACGAACTCGCTGCTGACGCGGCGCGACACGGTCGTCGTCTCCTCGGTGTCCTGCATCTACGGCCTCGGTACCCCCGAGGAGTACGTGGCGCGCATGATCGAACTTGAGCGCGGCATGATCATCGACCGCGACGCGCTGCTGCGGCGCTTCGTCGCGATGCAGTACGTGCGTAACGACATGGCCTTCACGCGCGGTACCTTCCGCGTGCGCGGCGACACGATCGAGATCATCCCGGTGTACGAGGAGCTCGCGATTCGCATCGAGATGTTCGGCGACGAGATCGATTCCCTCGCGGTGCTACACCCGCTCACCGGCGACGTGATCGACCAGGTTGACCACACCTACCTGTTCCCGGCCTCGCACTATGTGGCGGGCGAGGAGCGCATGAAGAAGGCGATCGCCTCGATCGAGGACGAGCTTGACGACCGCCTCGCGTGGTTCCGGGCGCAGAACAAGCTCCTCGAGGAGCAGCGCCTGCGCATGCGCACGACCTTCGACCTGGAGATGCTCAAGGAAATCGGATCGTGCTCGGGCGTGGAAAACTACTCTCGCCACATTGACGGGCGAGGCCCCGGCACACCCCCGCACACGCTGCTGGACTACTTCCCGGACGACTTCCTGCTCATCATCGACGAGTCCCACGTGACCGTCCCACAGATCGGCGCGATGTTCGAAGGCGACATGTCGCGCAAGCGCACCCTCGTCGACTACGGATTCCGCCTGCCCTCCGCGATGGACAACCGTCCCCTCAAGTGGGACGAGTTCACGCAGCGCATCGGCCAGACCGTCTACCTCTCCGCGACGCCGGGTCCCTACGAGCTCGAACGCTCGGACGGGGTGGTCGAGCAGATCATTCGTCCGACGGGCCTCGTCGATCCGCTCGTCGTCGTCAAACCCACCGAGGGACAGATCGATGATCTCCTCGAACAGGTGCGTCTGCGCGTCGAACGCGACGAGCGCGTCCTCGTCACCACCCTCACCAAGAAGATGGCCGAGGAACTCACGACCTACCTGGCCGAGCGTGGCGTCAAGGTCGAGTACCTGCACTCCGACGTCGACACGCTGCGCCGCGTCGAGCTGCTGCGCGAGCTGCGCCTGGGTACCTTCGACGTGCTCGTCGGCATCAACCTGCTGCGCGAGGGCCTGGACCTGCCCGAGGTCTCCCTCGTCTCCATCCTCGACGCCGACAAGGAAGGCTTCCTGCGCTCCACCCGCTCGCTCATCCAGACGATCGGCCGCGCCGCCCGAAACGTGTCCGGCGAGGTCCACATGTACGCCGACAACATGACGGACTCGATGAACGAGGCAATCTCCGAGACCATGCGTCGTCGCGAGATCCAGATCGCCTACAACAAGGAACACGGCATCGACCCGCAGCCGCTGCGCAAGAAGATCTCCGACGTCACCGACATGCTCGCCCGCGAGCAGGTCGACACACAGACGTTGCTCGAGGGCGGGTACCGTAAGGAAAAGAGCGCGCGGGAGCGCTCCGACGCCAGCGGTGGCGGCCGCACCGTTGCGTCGGGCCAGCGTGCCGAAGCCGAGTTGGCCGAACTCATCGAGGAGCTATCCGCCCAGATGATGACCGCCGCCCAGCACCTCCAATTCGAGGTCGCCGCCCGCCTGCGTGATGAGATCGAGGATCTCAAGAAGGAACTGCGCGCCATGAAGCGTGCCCACTGAGCGCGCTTTCCGACCGGGGTGGTCGGAGGTTGGAGGTGGCCACGGCATCGGCCCCTGGGGCAGTGGCCATCGTCAAGGCGACAGACGCCACTCGTCATGAATCACCGGACAGCGGCTGTGTCCGACTAGGATAGAGATGTAAGCGGAGGGGAGTACTCCCACCAACAGTGGCGTCGTCATCACGACGGCCCGCCCATGCGGCGCGGCCTCCGGCGTCACCGGCCAGTTTTTCTGGCGGGAAGAGACCTCCGGTACCCGACTCGTACCGGAGGCACCCGTATGCACGTGCACGCGCTCGCCTGGATTGTCCTGGCTGCCATCATCCTGACCATGATCGTTGTCGACATCGTCGGCCACGTCCGCACCCCGCACGAACCCACGCTTAAGGAAGCGACCTGGTGGTCGGTTGCGTACATCGCCATTGCCCTGATCTTTGGTGGTATTGTCTGGGCTTTGTGGGGGCCGGAATACGGCCAGGAGTACCTCGGCGGCTACATCACCGAGAAAGCGCTCAGTATTGACAACCTCTTCGTGTTCGTCATCATCCGCTCGAGCTTCCGGGTTCCCCGGAAGAACCAGCAGGAGGTCCTGCTGGCGGGCATCGTCATCGCCCTCGTGTTGCGGCTTCTTTTCATCCTGGCTGGCGCCGCGCTGATCGAAAACTTCTCGTGGGTCTTCTACCTCTTCGGCGCATGGCTGCTGTGGACGGCGGTGAGCCAGGTGCGTGAAGGGTCTGGCGATGATGACGACGATGAGTACCGTCCGCCGTCGATCGTGCGCTGGGTGTCGAAGATCGTGCCGGTTACCGATGGCTTCATTGGTTCGCGTATGCTCTACCGCCATGGGGGCCGCACCTACATCACGCCGATGCTCCTGTGCGTCATTGCGATCGGCACCGCGGACGTCATGTTCGCCGTCGACTCGATCCCCGCGATCTACTCGCTGACCTCCGAGGCATACCTGGTCTTCGCTGCCAATGCATTCTCGTTGCTTGGCCTGCGTCAGCTTTACTTCCTCATCGACGGCCTGCTGGATCGTATTGTGTTCCTGCATTATGGCCTCGCCGCTATTCTCGGCTTCATTGGTTTCAAGCTCATCAACCACGCGTTGCACACCAACGAGCTGCCCTTCATCAATGGCGGTCACGAGGTTTCCGTTATCCCTGAGCCATCGATTGCGTTCTCGCTCGGTTTTATCGTGGCGACGATTCTTCTCACGGTTGTGGCTTCTCTCGTGGTTTCTCGAAAACGGCGTGCGGGAGAAGAACCTGCTGCAGGAGAGCGCTAAAATTTCCTGGTCGGATAGTTAAGAGGTACTCATGGTTGTTCACCCGTGGGCGTGGGGCATTCTCGCCCTCGTTGCCATCGGTTTGGTCGTGCTCGATTTCCTTGGGCATGCGCGTAACCCACACCCGCCCACGGCTGGCGAGGCCGCTCGCTGGACCCTGTTCTACGTTGGTTTGGCTGGTATCTTCGGTGTTGGAATTTGGTTGACCAACGGCTGGCTCTACGCCCAGGAGTTTTATGCGGGCTGGGCGATGGAGTGGTCGCTGTCGGTCGATAACCTGTTTGTGTTTATCCTGATTCTGAAGGCCTTCCGCGTTCCGCGTGAGAATCAGCAGAAGGCGTTGCTTTTCGGCATTGTGATCGCGCTGCTGCTGCGCCTCGTGTTTATCCTGCTGGGCGCAGCCCTCGTTGCGCGCTTCTCGTGGGTCTTCTTCCTCTTCGGACTGTGGCTCCTGTGGACGGCGTTTTCCCAGATCAAGGAGACCATTACCGGTGGGGAAGATGATGAGGAGTACGAGGAGAATGCGTTCATTCGTATCGTGCGTCGGGTCCTGCCGATCACGGATGGTTTTGTCGGCAACCGCATGCTGTATCGCCACGGTGGCCATACCTACCTCACCCCTCTGTCCGTGGTTGTCTTGGCGCTCGGTTCTGCGGATCTGATGTTCGCCTTCGACTCTATTCCTGCGATTTTTGGCATTACCTCGCAGGCTTTCCTCGTGTTCGCGTGCAACGTGTTCGCGCTGATGGGCCTGCGCCAGCTTTTCTTCCTCGTGGATGCGCTGCTGGGCAAGCTCGTGTATCTGGGCTACGGCCTCGGTGTGATCCTGAGCTTCATCGGTATCAAGCTGATTCTCGAGGCTTTGCATACCAACACGATCCCGTTTATCAACGGTGGCCGGGGATTCGAGTGGGCACCCGAGATCTCCGTGTCAGTGTCGCTGGGCGTCATCGTTGTTACCTTGGCGATCACAGTCGTTGCCTCGCTGGTGCGTACCGCCATGGACGAGGGGAGCGGCGGTGACCGTTGAGAACGTGAACATCGATGAGCGCGGCCTGAGCGCCGCTGAGGTGGCCGAGCGTGTTGCGCGCGGCGCTGTCAACCGCGTGAAGGACCGCACGTCTCGGTCGGTGGCGTCGATTATCCGTGAGAATGTGCTGACGCTGTTCAACGCGATCATCGTCGCAGCGTCGGTCATCGTTCTGCTCTTCGGAGACCTGCGCGACGGCATTTTCGGCGGCGTCATGATCATCAATGCCGTGATCGGTATCGTTTCCGAGCTGCGTGCGAAGCGCACCCTCGATTCCCTCGCTATCGTCGATGCTCCGCAGGCGACGGTTCTGCGCGACGGTACGCTCTCGGTGGTGCCCGCTCGGGACGTTGTCCTCGATGATGTCATCGATCTGACGCTCGGCGACCAGGTGAGCGTGGATGGAACCGTGCTCTCGTCGGCGGGCCTCGAGATCGACGAGTCGCTGTTGACCGGCGAGTCGCGCCCCGTCAAGAAAAAGCAGGGCGATCAGCTGCTGGCGGGTACGAGCGTCGTCGCGGGTTCGGGCAGGATGGTCGCCACGGCGGTGGGTGAGCGTGTCTACGCGCAGGGCTTGTCCGAGCAGGCACGCGCCTTCACGCGCACGGTCTCTGAAATTCAGATGTCGATCAACCGGGTTCTGCAGGTCGTCTCGGTGATGCTGCTCCCTATTGTGGTTTTGACGTTCTACTCGCAGAATCGCATCGCTGGCGGTCACGGGGGAGACTGGCGCGAGGCCCTCGTTCTCTCCGTTGCGTCCGTGATCGGCATGATCCCACAGGGACTCGTGTTGCTCACTTCCATGAACTTTGCGATTGGTTCGGCGACGCTGGCTCGTCGCGGCGTTCTTGTTCAAGAACTCCCGGCGGTCGAAGTACTTGCGCGCGTCGACTGCCTGTGCCTGGACAAGACGGGCACGCTCACCACCGGCGGTATCCGAGTGCGCGGCATTGATGTCATCTCGGGTGAGGAGGCCGTGGTGCTTCGCGCGCTTGCGAGTGCGGCGAGCGACCGCACCAATGCGACTGCGGAAGCCATCTGGGACTACCTGGACGAGTCGGCGCGTACCGGTGCGGCTGAGCGTATCGAGTGGTCGGTTCCCTTCTCCTCGGCGCGCAAGTGGAGCGCCTGGGGGAGCGCGAGTGAATCCTGGATCCTAGGTGCACCCGAGTTCGTCATCGACGAGGCATCGGCTGAGAACGCCGAACTGCTGGCAAAGGTGCGTGGTATTGCGCAGGAAGGGTCCCGTGTCGTCGCTCTCGTTCGCGCTGACGAGGCAGTGGTCGACGATGAGCTCCCCACGCATCGCACCGTGGCGGCGATCGTGGTGCTCGAGGAGGATCTGCGCCCGGACGCGGCTGAAACGCTCGAGTATTTCCGGTCGCAGGACGTGCATGTGCGTGTCATTTCCGGTGACAACCCGACGACGGTCGGCGCGTTGGCCACGCAGGCTGGCCTGACCGCGCCCGATGGGTCGCCCGCTCGCCTCATGGATGCGAGGGACCTGCCCGAGGACCTGACCTCCGAGGCCTTCATCGATGCGATCGAGAACCACGATGTGTTCGGACGCGTGACGCCTGAGCAGAAGCGTGCGATGGTCGGCGCTCTCCAGGCTCGCGATCACTGCGTCGCGATGACGGGCGATGGCGTGAACGACGCGCTCGCACTCAAGGACGCCGACCTCGGCATTGCGATGGGCAACGGCACGCAGGCCACGAAGGCGGTCGCGCAGATCGTCCTGGTCGACTCGAAGTTTTCGGTCCTGCCGGGCGTCTTGTCCGAGGGACGCAGGATCATCGCGAACATGGAGCGTGTGTCGTCGCTGTTCCTGGCGAAGACCACGTACGCGGCCGTGCTTGTCATCGTGACGGCGCTGGTCGGCTGGCGATACCCGTTCCTACCACGCCAGTTCAGCTATATTGACTCCCTGACCATTGGTATTCCCGCGTTCTTCCTGGCCCTATGGCCGAACCCGCGTCGCTATGTGCCCGGGTTCTTGAAGCGTACGCTGTCGCTGGCGATGCCCACGGGCGTGATTCTTGCGGCGGCCGCCCTCACGGCCTTCGGCATCGTCGACGGCCCGCCGCAGTCGCGCGAGTCGACGGCCGCGATCCTCTCGCTCATGCTGGGTGCGATCTGGCTCCTCGTCATCACCTCGCGTCCGCTGTCGACCTGGAAGTGGGTCCTGCTGCTGAGCGTCATTTCGGCAACGGTGGGCGGAGTCTTCATCCCACAGGTTCGTGGCTTCTTCTCGATGGTCGCACCCACCGGCGACGAGTGGCTCGTCATCGTGTGCGTCGGTGCCTGCGCCGCCCTGCTCATCGAGGTCGCGCAGCGCATCTTCTACGCGCGCCAATTCGCGCGTTCCTTGGAAGGCTAAGCCAGAGTCGATACGAGTCGAGGCCGGTGTCGGGTGATAGACCCGGCCCCGGCCTCGTTCGTATGAGGCATCAGAACGCCCGGATCACGGGGTTCCACTCGCGGATGAGGCGCGCCTGGATGACCTCGGCGACGTAGAAGGGATCCTCGTTGAGGATGCGCTCAACGTCGGCCTCGCTCTCGGCGTTGATAAGGAGCAGTGCGCCGGGGATTTCGCCGACGAGGGGACCGGACGCGATGTTGATTCCCCGCTCGAGCAGGCCGGAAAGGAACGCGCGGTGCGTCGGACGAACCTCGTCCATGGTCTCGGTCATCGACGGGTTGTAGACGTATTCAACTGCATAGTAAGCCATACGCATAACACTAGCCCTGATCCCGGCATTTGCCTAGATGGCGGATAGTATCGAATGGTGCATGATAAGCTAATTATCCAGGGTGCTCGCGAACACAACCTCAAGGACGTCAGCCTTGAGCTGCCCCGCGACTCCATGATCGTCTTCACCGGCCTGTCCGGATCGGGTAAATCATCCCTCGCCTTCGATACGATTTTCGCCGAGGGACAGCGCCGCTACGTGGAATCGCTGTCCTCCTACGCGCGCCAGTTCCTTGGGCAGATGGACAAACCCGACGTGGATTTCATCGAAGGCCTGTCGCCCGCCGTGTCCATCGATCAGAAGTCGACGTCGCGCAACCCGCGCTCGACCGTCGGCACGATCACGGAGATCCACGACTACCTGCGCCTGCTCTACGCCCGAGCCGGCGTGGCACACTGCCCTGTGTGTGGCGCGCGGATTCAGGCGCAGACTCCCCAGCAGATCGTCGACCGTGTGCGCACGATGGACGAGGGCACGCGCTTCCAGGTCCTCTCCCCAGTCGTGCGCGGTCGCAAGGGCGAGTACCAGGACCTCATCGACGAGCTGCGCTCCGAGGGCTACACCCGAGCGATCATCGACGGTGAGATGGTCCGCCTTGAGAACGCCCCCAAGCTGGAAAAGAAGCTCAAGCACACGATCGAGGTCGTCGTCGACCGTCTCGTCGTGCGCGAGGGCATGCGCCAGCGCCTCAC
>JAHYYD010000057.1 GCA_019425105.1 Actinomycetota bacterium | reverse complement strand
CGTCACCGATCATTGTGCGGAGCTCCTTCCGCTCGTGCCCGATTGCTCGGGCGTTCCGATTTGGACTGCGCAGTGGTTCCCATACGTAATACCGCTCACGAGGAGGTACCGCGCATCACACCATTATGCCCTATCTATCAGGTGAAACACGTTTCATTTCGCGATTTGTGTGAGCTGTCTAATGAAAAATGCGCTATTTAGCGTGTGCTAGAGCGTGTTCTGACAGAGCATCAGCCACCGCCTGGGGAGCCTCCTCGGGGAGGAAGTGGCCGGCCTCGCGAATGACGATCTGCGTGAGCGGCGCATCCACGAACTGGGCGTCGGCCGCGTGATCCAGCGTCGACCAGGCGCCATCATCGCGCCCGACCAGCGAGAGAACGGGCACGCGCAGCGGCTCGGCCAGGATGCGGCGCTCCTCGCGCGAGATCTTGCGCGTGGCGCCGAGGCCCCGCAGCGCGGTGTGCGCAGCGAAGGGGCGACGCAGCGCGGCCCGGTACGTTCCTGACTGGGAGACGAGGCCATCCACGTTCCCCGGCGAGGCCCACGCGCGGTAGACGGTCGTCACGAGCGAGCCGGAACGCAGGGCCCGTTCGCGCCCTGTCGGCAGTGCGAGGCGCCCCTGGAGCACGCGTCCACCTGCCCACGGCACGCGTCCGATCACGGGCTGAACGCCGAGCGGATGAGGGGCCGACAGGACGGCCACCGACCGCAGCTCCAGGGGTGCGAGCGCGCCGATCATCCACGCGACCGTGCCCCCGATACCCATGCCAGCCACGGAGAAGGACGCGATGCCGAGGGCGCGCACGACGGCGATGACATCGTTCGCCATCTGGGTGAGGTCGCAGTCCCCGCGGGTCAGGTCGGAGGTGCCAAAGCCTCGTAAATCAAGGGCGAACACGCGCGACGTCGACTCGGCGAGGGCGGGCAGAACGTCGCGCCATGCCCACCAGTGCTCGGGGAAACCGTGGAGAAGGACGAGCGCGTGGTCCATGCCCTCGCCCATGTCGGCGACGTGGAATGCGGCGCCGCCAGCGCTCACGTGCCGGTGAGTCCAGGGACCCTCGAGCTCGATCGCGCTGGCGGGAATCAGAGTCTTCACTTGCGGGCCGCGTCCTTTGCTGCCTTCTTGCGTGCGCGCTTGGAGTAGAAGGCGCCCGCCGGGTTCGTGGCCTCGATCGAGGTACGCAGGGCCTCCTCGTCGCGGCCGGTGCGGCGCGCCGCGTGCGACACGTACGCCAGACCCAGGAGCGCCACGCCCAGCAGGACGAAACGGCCCGAGTAGCCGGAGGCCTGCAGGTGGTGCGTCAGGTTTGCGCCCAGGGAACCCGTGCCTGTCAGCGCGGTTAGTGCGGCCAGCGCCGACGTAGCCGTGATACCGGGGGCCATGACCCACGGCAGGCCAACGATCAGGGTGCCCAGGCCCATCAGCCAGGCACCCAGCGAGGAGCGGCGCGCCACCACGAACAGGATCGCAGCAATGATGACCGAGCCCAGCAGCTCGCCGAGCGCCAGCATCGAGGCGACACCCGTGTACATGGGCGCGGCGTCAGCCAGCGTCATGCGCGCGCCAGCGTCGGCGGCCAGGTACCAGCCGACCGGCGTGAGAATGAGGAACAGCAGGAACGAGAGCCAGTGCGCGCCCGTCCGCGAGGGCATCTCCGTGATCTGAGGAGCCGCGGAGAAGAGCTCGTCGTCCAGTCGCCCGGAGTCCGACTTGTCGCCGCGGGAGGCGGTCGACGCGATCGCGGCCAGGGTCGCGGCCTCGGCGTCCTCGTTGCCTTCACCCAGCAGGGAACGGCGGCGCGGGCGCGCCTCCTCGGCGGCGTCCTGGTCCGCGAAGGAGTACGAGGCCCGAGCCTCCTGGGTCGGCAGCTGCGCCGTCGGCTCGGTGAAGGGGGCGGGCGCCTCGGCGGGCTGGTCGAGCTTGGCGGAAGGCTCGTCGGTTGTGTTCGACGAGGCCGGGGCGGCCTGCTCAGTGGGCGCGAGTGCGGGGATCGACGGGGTCGTCGCCTCGTCGTCACCGAAGATCATCGATCGGCGCGAGGCGAGCGGGTGCTCGGCCGCCGCACCGCCGACGGCCGAGGTGGTTTCCCCGGCCTGGTCCGCGTCCTTGGCCTCGTCGGTGGATTCGCGCGCGAAACCATCCGCAGAATCGGCGCCGGAATCGTCGTTGGAGTCGGCGGCCTCGGTGGGTTCCGCGGACTTGGCAGACTCCTCGGAATCAGCGGGCTCCTCGGCCTTCGTGACTGCCTCATCCAGGTTCAGGCCTAGCGCTGCGGCAGCCTGCGCGGGCGTCATCACGGGGGCGAGCGCGGGCTCCGGATCCTCGGTCACGTCCTCGGTCGCCTCGTCTGCGGCGTCCTCGTCTGCGGAGGAGAGGAGGGAAGCAAAGGGATTCTCGGCTTCTTCCGCCTGGTCCGCGGAGGCCTTGGGCTGCTCGCCCTCCTCGTTCGACGAGGCGGGGGTGGGCTCGTCGGAGGCGGTGTCCTCTGCGGGAGCCTGCTCCTCGGTCGCGTCCTCAGCGGGGGTCTCCTCAGCGGGGGCCTCGTCGGTAGTCTCGGGCTCATCGGTCGCCTCTGCGGACGGCGCGTCGGCCTCGGCAGACTCATCGGCACCCTGGTCGGCGACCGGAGCCTGGGCGGGGGGCTCCTGCTCGGCCTGCTCCTGCTCGGGGGCGGAGCCGGCCTCGTCCGTGGTGGACACGACCGGGAGGTCGCCCTCGGGGGCGGTCACGACGGGCAGCTCGCCCGTGGAAATCTTGTCCTCGATCGTGGGCTTGAGCGGGGCAGCAGCCGGAACGCGTCCCGTCAGGCCGCCGATTGCGACCGACTCGATCTCGCCCGTGTGGATGGGCTCACTGGACTCGCCGATGATCGCCGACGCGTCGGAATCTTCGCCCGGCAGCTCGATCTCCTCGCCGGTAAGCACCACGTTCTCGCGGTCCTCCTCGGCGCGGTCGCGCTGGACGTCAAACTCGTTCTCGGACATGCTTCCTCCTTATATCTGCCCACATATTACGGTCCGTTAGACCGCTTGCGCGCATTAGGCCTCGGCAGGCCCCTCATTCGTCGATGCGGCCTGCGACGCATCGAGGTTCTTCAACGCGCGCATCCGCGCCCACAGAACCCCCATCGACGCGCAGCCCGTCGCCATCCCCAGGGCCGCCAGGGGAGGAGCGGCGAGCGAAAACTTCGTGATGATCGACGAACCGGGAACGATCACGTTGCCCGTCAGCGACGCCCACACCGGCAAGACCACGTAGCTCGGCAGCACGAGAATCGCCCACGTCGCGATCTGCGTACCCGTGATCGACCAGCGGGCGTTCACCGCTAAAACGGCGAAGGCCAGGCCCGAACCGAGGGCGAACAGCGGAGCGAGGGTGTGGCCCTCGAGGATTCCCTCCAGGCCCATCGCCGCGACGTTCGTCGAATCCGAGGGCGCCGCCCCCACCATCAGCACGCCCGCGGCGATCGCGGCCGGGAGCGCGACCGTCGTGCCGAACGCGTGACGGTGCACGCGCGCGAGAGGCATACGCGTGTCCTTGCCCGCGCGCACCCGCACTGACTTGATCGTTAGCGCACACGCGCCGAGTATGAGGGAGAGGCACACCGGATACATGCACCACAGGACGCCGGCGAGCATGTCTTCGCGGCCCACCGACGACTTCATGAGCAGTGGCAGGCGCGCCACGCCCAGGAACTGCGCGACCCCCACGACGAGCGACCACACGAAAGTGACGACCATGCCCGCGCTCGACTCCTCGCAGTTGAGCGCGATGAGGGCGAGCAGCAGCGACGCGAGCGCCATGCCGATGAGGCCCTCCACCGAGGCGAGCGGCTGACCGACGGCGGCCAGCGCCTGCACGTCGACCATCGACGACCCCAGGAACACCAGGGCGACCGGCGCGAAAACGAATGCGAACAGCCCCGAGCGCAGGCGCGCGGAGAAGTTTCGATGCTGCAAAAGCGTCATGCCCCTAGTGTAGAGGGGTGAGTATCGAAGCCCTCGTTGACCCCGCGCCCGCCGTGCTGCGGGCGGCCGCCGCTCGTCCCGACGTCGCCTCGGCCATGAACGAGGCGCACGCCGCGCTCGCCGACCTGCGTTTCAGTGAGGGACTGCGCCGAGGCTGGGAGGAGGCCCGCGCCGAGGCGGCCGTCCGCGAGGCCGCCGCCCTGTCCATCATCGAGGGCGCCCGCACGAGCGTCGACGACGTGCGCGCCGCGTCCATGGGAGACGAGGGCGGGCCTGCATCCGATCCGGGGGCTGCCCTCGCCCTGGGGATTTGGCGCTCGCAGTGGAACCTCGCTTCACGTTTCCCCGCCCTGAACACGCGTTCCCAGGGCGGTGCGTGCGTCGCCCCGACACCCCTTCCGGCGCTGATTGCGGGGCTGCATCGGGATGCCTGTTCCGGTCTCGTGGCCTCCGGCCTCGCCCAGGCGAACGCCGTCGCCCTGCCCACCGATCCTGCTCTGCTCGCACCCGCCCTCGCCTATGCGCGCAGCGATGCCCCCGCCCTCGCCGTCGCCGCCGCGCTCACCGCCCACTTCCGTTTCCGGCGCGTCTTCGCCCCGGCCTCGTCTGTCGTGGGAAGCGGCCTGGCGCGGTGGATCCTCGTCACGCGCGGCGTCGACCCGACCGGCGTGTGCGTGCCGAGCGCCTACGACGCGCTGGATCCCGCGCGCGCGGGGCGTGAGCTCGCCGGGTGGGTGAGCGCCGATGAGGCCGGCCTGGCCAGGTGGATCACCCACTACTGCGCGGGGATCGTCTACGGGGCGCGGGTGGGGCGCGACGTCGCCCGCCACGTGCAGGCGGGCCGGCTCTCCTAAATCTGCTCGATCCGCGCGATCCGTCCGATCTGCGCGCCGTGTCAGCGGCGCAGGAGCGCGCAGGCCGCCGCACCCACGGCGACGCCAGCAATGAAGGGAAGCGCGACCTTCGCGGGGGTTGGGACCTCGCGCGGCAACACGCGCACCGTGGACGTGAAGGTGAGCGTGGGCCAGCCCTCGCGCTGCGCCATGTCGCGCAGGCCCCGGTCCGGGTTGACCGCGTAGGGGTGGCCGACGAGGCGCAGGAGCGGCGCGTCCGACACCGAATCCGAGTACGCCGAGCACTCCGACAGGTCCCATCCGCGCGCGCGAGCCAGGGCCTCGCAGGCGTCCGCCTTGCCCTGCGCCTGGTTAAAGTGCGTGATCTCGCCCGTGAAACACCCGTCCTCGTCGACGGCCGCCCGCGAGGCGAGGACCTCATCCGCCCCCAGCATGTGGGCGATCGGGCGCACCACCTGCTCGACCGAGGCCGACGCGATGACGACGACGTCGCCCGCGCGCTTGTGCTGCTCGATGCGCGCGAGAGCCTGCGCGTAGCAGACGGGCTGGATCGTGCGTTCAAGCGCGTCCTCGACCGTGGCCTCGAGGAATGCGGCGTTCCAGCCGCGTCCCATGCGCCCCAGCGCCTGCGCCATCTGCTCCATGCGCGACTCGTCGGCCCCCGTGAGCAGGTAGGGCAGCTGCACGAGGACGGAGGTGATCGCGGTGCGACGGTTCATGAGCCCGGCCTCGATGAACGGTCCCGAGAGCGCCACGTTCGAGGACGTGTCGAGAATCGTCTTATCCAGGTCGAAAAAGGCCGCGCGTACCATGCGTCTACTCCAGCGTTGGCTCAATCCACAGGGTCCTCCGTCGGGCCCCTTCTATGCACAGGGTGGCATTTCGGGTCTGCGTTGTCCACAGGGGCACGCGCGTGGGTGGACGGGAGGGTTCCCTCAGGCGCAGCGTAGCTGCATGGAAACCCATGATGAGACGCGCGATGTCGCGAATCGGGGGCCCGTCGCCCTCGTCGGCCTCGCCCCGCCCGACCTGGAGTGCGCCCGCGACGCGGTGGAACTCGCCGGGGCGCGGGTGTGCTCGAACCCGGCCCGCGCGCTGCTGGTCCTCGCCTCGCCGGGCGCGCCCGTGCCCGTCGGCGTGCCCTGCGTGCGCGTCGGGGGAGAGGGGCAGGTGAGTCTGCCCGGGGACACGGCCCTCCTCGTCTCCCTCATCGCCGAGGCCTGCCACCGGTGGGCGACGCCCGGCGCGGTGTGGGTGGTCGCCGGGATCTGCGGCGGGGTGGGCACGACGAGCGTCGTGCGACTGCTGGCCCGCGAGTATGCGCGGCGCCGCGGTTTGCGCGAATGCTGGCGGCGCAGGGCAAAGCATCGTGAACGCGGGCGGGCGCGAGGCGTGGTCGTCGTTGACGCCTCCGGGTCTGTGCCCGGGTTTGCTCGCGCCCCCGAGTGCGATGTCCCCGGCGTGCGGTGGGCGGACCTCGACCCGGGGGAAGACTGCTACCTGCCGTCGCTGCGCGATCACCTGCCCACCCTGGGCGGGGTGCGGGCCCTCGTCGGGGACGCGCGCGGCGGTGCCAGCGCGGACGACCCGCGCGTCGCCGCCGCCTGCCGGTCCCTGCACGCTCCCCTCATCGTGGACGCGGGACGCTGGGATGACCGGGCTGCGCGCTGCGCGTCCGCCGTTCACGCGAACGCTCTCGTCCTCGTGACGCGCCGGGACCTGGAGGGTGCCGCGGCGATGGCCGCGAGCCTCGCCTGTCATCCTCCGCCGTGCCCCGCGATCACGCTTGTGTCGGCTGGTCGCGGTAGGCGTAGCCCCGGGCTGTCCGCGTGTGCGCCGCGCCCGATCCTGCGCGCGCCGACGCGACCGGGCCGGGATCTGCGTGCTCTCCGCCGGGAGCTCGCCTCCCTCGAGCCGACGCCCCTGCGCGGGCGTTCCCTCGCCCGCGACGAGACTGTGCGCCTGGAGGTGGCCCGTGCGTAGCGCCCTGCGACTCCTCGCCCGCGGCACGCCGCCCGCCCGGGCGATCGCCGACACGTCTCGACCCGGCTGCGGCGCACGCGAGGCCGCCGACGCCCTCGAGACCCTGCGTGCCCGGCAGCGCGGGATGGACCCGCCCCTCGCTCGCCTCATCGACGACCCGGGCGTCACCGACGTGCTCATCAACGGTTCCCGCGCGTGGGTCGATCGGGGAGGCGGACTCGCGCGCGTCGACGTCGGCATCCACGACGAGGCCGACGCCCGCCACGCCGCGATACGGCTGGCGAGCGCGTGCGGGGCGCGCCTCGACGACGCCAGCCCCATCGCCGACGGCACCCTGCCCGGGGGCGTCCGCCTGCACGCGGTCCTGCCACCCGTCTCCGGGTCGGGAACGCTCATCTCCCTGCGCGTGCTCGGCACGCGTCGGCTGGGCGTCGGGGACCTCATCGCGCGCGGCACCCTGCCGGGCGCCCTCGGCCCGCTCCTGCGAGCGCTCGTCGCCTCGCGCGCCAACGTCCTCGTCTCCGGCGCCACCGGCAGTGGCAAAACGACCCTCCTGAGCGCCGCCCTCTCCCTCGTCCCCTCCAGCGAGCGCATCGTGTGCATCGAGGAGGTCGCCGAGGTCGCCCCCGCCCACCCGCACTGCGTCCACCTCCTCGAACGCAAGCCAAACGTCGAGGGGCGAGGTGCCGTCACCCTGTCCGACCTCGTGCGCGCGGCTATGCGCATGCGCCCCGACCGCCTCGTCCTGGGAGAGTGCCGAGGCCCCGAAGTGCGCGACGTCCTGACCGCCCTCAACACGGGACACGACGGCGGCTGGGCGACCATCCACGCGAACGGGACGCGAGAGGTGCCCGCGCGTCTGGCTGCCCTCGGAGCGCTCGCCGGCATGGGCGAGGAAGCCGTCGCCGCCCAGGCCGCCAGCGCCCTCGACGCCGTCCTCCACATGCGACGATCCCCCTGCGGGCACCGCTGGGTATCCGAGGTCGGGGTGCTGACGCGCGCTCGCGGCCCGCTCGAGTGCGCGGTCGCGCTCAGCGCCACAGCCTCCGGACAGGTGACCACTCACGAGGCCTGGTCGTCCCTGGCTCGAAAGGTCGGACTATGAGGTGGGGTGCCGGTTGGATGGCCGTTCTCGGTGGCGGTCGCGACGTCGTGGAGCGCTCGGCCGATCGCGCGCTTGCGTGCGTGCTCGTGCTGTGCGCGCTCATGCTGGTGTCTCGTGCGCTCGCGGCCGTCGTACGTGGCGTGCACGAGCGTCGCGTTGTGCGCGCGTGGATGCGCCCTGCCGGTTCTCGTCAATCTGCCGAACGCGCGTGGATGCGCCGCCTGCGCAGACGCCTAGGCAGGGGAGAAAGCGGGAGGCATCGAGGGCGCGCCTGCGGCGTGCCTCAGGCGCGCGAGCTCTCCCTCCTGGTCGCCGAGGTGGCGACGCGGCTGCGCGCGGGAGCGCCGACGCGGCGAGCCTGGTCGGACTCCCTCGCGCGCATCGGCGCGGGCGGAATCGTGCCTGAAAGCGCGTCCTACCCGCCCATCCTCGACGAATGGGCGCGAGAGCCGCCGCGGTGGGAGCTCTCCTTGCACGCCCGGGCCCCAGACGCGGCCGCTCGTCGCACCGCCGCCTCCGTCGCCCTGGCCTGCCGATTCAGCCACGGCCTCGGCGCGCCCATGGCCGACATCCTCGACGCCATCGGGGACAGTATCGATGACGCCCAGGCCGTCGCGGAAGCGCGCCGCGTCGCCTCCGCCGGTCCCCTCATGTCCGCGCGAGTCCTCGCCGCGCTTCCCCTCGTCGGAATCGTGAGCGCGCTCGCCCTGGGCGCCTCGCCCTGGCAGTTCTACACGGGAGTGACCGTCGGGAGAATCTGTGCGCTGCTTGGCGCGGCCGCCTGGGTGGTCGGCATCGCCTTGTGCCGCCGGATCCTCGCGAGGGCCCGATCTGTCGACGAGGACACTGACCCCGCCCTGGCCTGCGACCTCGTCGCCGCCGGCCTGGCCTGTGGGGCCGCGATCCCGCGCGTCCTCGACGCCCTGGCCGCTGCCTGCGCGCGAGAATCTCTCGCGTGGACGGCCCAGGCCCTGCGGCTCGGGGTGAGCTGGGCGGACGCGTGGGAGGAGACCCCCAAGTGGAGCATTCCCCTGCGCGATGCCCTCGAATCGTCCTGGACTAGCGGAAACGCGCCTGAGACGATGCTCGCTCGCAGCGCCTCGTGGGAACGCCGGGCCCGCCTGGCCGACGCCAAAACACGCGCCGAAGAACTCAGCGTCCGACTCGTCGGGCCGCTCGGCGTCTGCTTCCTCCCCGCATTCCTCGCGCTCGGGATTGCGCCCCTGCTCGCCACCCTCACCGGTGGCCTCGACATGTAGGCGTTATCCACAGGGCTCGTCGGTGTGCACGAGTTATCCACAGGGCTCTTCGGCGTGCCTGAGTTATCCACAGGGGTCCGAATCCGCGTGGAATCGGGGGAGGGGCGGCGCGCACACTGGCCGCACGCGTCGATAGGCGCGCAGACGAAAGGACAGATCAATGATGATTATCGACAGAATCGAATCCGCGGCCACGCGCGCTCAGCTCCGCGCGTTGAGCGCCCTGCAGGACGCGGCCCATCACATGACGGTGGGGCGGGGCGGGGACGCTCCCACAGACCCCGCTGACCCGGAAGAGGGGGCCACCACCGTGGAGTACGCAATCGGGACCATCGCGGCCGCGGGATTTGCGGGACTCCTCATCGTGATCCTCAAATCGGACACCGTGCGCGCCGCCCTGGAGTCCATCATCCAGGAGGCGCTGAACACCCGATGAAGAGCTGCGACCACGGGTACGTCACCGTCGAACACGCCATCGGATTCCTCGCCGTCACGGCCGTCATCGGCGTCATTGTCGCGGTCGCCCAGGCCGGGATGACGGGGGCATCCCTGTGCCAGGCGGTGCGCGAGGGGGCGAGGGCCGCCTCGATCGGGCAGGGGGATCCGCAGGCGGCGGCCTCGGCCGCGTACGCCCCCGGCTCCTACGCGGTTGCGCGCTCCGGCGGGTGGGTGAGCGTCACCGGCACGGCCCCCTACCGCGGCGCCGCCGGTTGGGTTGGGGGCGTGGCTCGATGCTCGGTGACCACTATCGACGAGGGGGCACTGCCGTGATTCACGAACAAGGGGTGGCGGCCGCCCCCGATACCGATCCCGAGCGCGCGGGCGATCTCCGTGCGCTCACCGGAGAGGAAGGATCGGGCACCATCAACTCCGTGGCCCTGATCGTCCTCGCGCTCGCGCTCGCGGTGGTACTCGGCGGGGTGGGTGCCGCGCACCGCGAGCGGGCGCGCCTGCAGGCCGTCGCCGACCTGGCGGCCTTAGCGGGGGCCGAAGAATCGGCAACGGCGCCCTGGGAGGACGTGGGAGGACGGCCATGCGTGGCGGCCTCCTCCGTCGCTGCGGAGAACGGAGTAGAGATCGAGTCTTGCGAGGTGCGCGACAGCGATTGCCTCGTCGTTGCCAGTCAGAGCATCAGAATCGCTGGAATATCAACGATTGTGCGTGCGAAGGCGCGAGCCGGACCGGAGCGGTGAAAAATTCTCAGGAAATTGCCAGCTTCGTTCAATGGTTCCCACAGGTGGAGTCCGTACATTAATAGTCATCAAGCCAAGGGCGACACCCACCAAGGGTGAGCCGAGAAAGGGAGCGCATCGGAAGACTTGCACTGTGTTGATGGGATACTCGAAGGGGTCGGCCTCAGGGCCGGCCCCTTCGAGTTTGTGCTGTTGGCTTACTTGCGGGTTAAAGGACAAAACGTGTTGGTTTTGTGGTGACTTTTCGGGTTAAAGGACAAAAAGAGTTGGTCTGAGCCCGACCTTTCGGCTTTGCGGTGCGAGAAAGTCTGGTTCAAAGTTGTTGGGGGCCAACTTTGAGGGTGGACAAAATGTGTTGGTGAAA
>JAHYYD010000056.1 GCA_019425105.1 Actinomycetota bacterium | reverse complement strand
CGTACCAAACCGACGAGCAAGCCACGCGACGGCCCGAGATCAGACAGGGCCTGGCAGCAGCACCCGTCGGCGGTGGCAGGGCCCGGCCCGGCTTCGAGACGACGTACCAAACCGACGAGCAAGCCACGCGACGGCCCGAGATCAGACAGGGCCTGGCTGCGGCGGCCGTGGGTGCCGGAGGGGCCTGGCCGGGCTTCGAGATCGACCACTCCGAGCCGTCAGGCTCGCGTGTGGCGATCACGCGGGCAGGCCACCGCCCACAGATGCCACCCACGGGCGCATCAAGCAGCCCGGCCCCACAGACACGCGCCACCAGACACGCGCCACCAGGCACGCGCCCGGAACACCAGCGGGGCCACAACCACAGACACGACAAAGCGGGCCGGAACCTCTCGGTTCCGGCCCGCCCTCGATGCTCAGTAATTAGTGGCGCTACGCGACAGGTGACGCTACGCGACAGGTGGCACCACGCGCCAGGTGGCGCCACGCGGCAGGTGGTGCCACGCGGCAGGTGATCGCCAGTGCGCCACCGCAGTCAGCTGTCAGTAGTGCACGACCACCGTGTCGCCCATGTCGGTCCAGTCGTAGATGAACTTCGCGGCGTCGACGGGCATGTTCACGCAGCCGTGGGAGCCGCCGTAGCCACTCCAGCCGAAGGAGGAGCGCCAGGGGGCGCCGTGCATGGCGTAGGAGCCGGTGAAGTAGGTGACCCACGGGACGCCTTCGGTCTCGTACTTGGAGCCGTCGGCGTTTTCACCGCGCATGGTCTGCACGTCGTACTTGAGGTAGACGTGGAAGGTGCCGGTGACGGTCGGCGTGTCGGGGGCACCGGGGACCATGTAGAAGGGGCCGCCGGCGACCTTGCCGCCGACGTAGGCGGTGACGGAGGCGTCGGTGAGGTTGATGTCGACCCACTTTTCGCCTTCGGCGGCCTGGTAGACCAGGTTTTCGGTGCCTTCGGCAACCTGCTTGGTCTCGGAGCCGGGCTCGACGTCGTCGTAGTGGAACAGGCCCTCGTAGGCCTTGCCGTCGGTCATGGCGGCGACGACGTCCTTGGTGATCTGTTCGGTGTTGTTGGTCTTGAGGCCCTTCTTGCCTTCGCGGGCGACGGTCAGGACGTTGCCTTGAGAGTCGACGTTGTCGACGCGGTTTTCGGGCTTGACGTCGGTCTTGGCGGCCAGGGCGTTGACCCAGTCGGCGACCTTGACGGTGCTGATCGAGGGCGCATCCAGGCTGCCGTCATCCTTGGTGAGGAATTCGACCCACTGGACCTTGTCGGAGCGCTCGGCGGTGAAGGTGTCGATGCCGTCGGAGATTTCGATGGGCGTGTCGAGGAGGGCGTTGGCCTGCTCGGCGGCGGCCTGCGCGTCCTCGGTGGTGATGGAGGGTTCCATCTGGCGCACGCTGACGTCCTGGGTGACGGAGGTGAGGGTGGCGCCGGCCTGCTTGACGGCGGCGGCCACGTCGTCCGTGGACACGCCGTTGCCGTTTTGCGCGGGGGTGACGGTGAAGGATTCACCGTCTTGCGCGACGACGACCGCAGCGTCCTTCATTTCCGAGGTCAGGGTGGAGTTCGCGGTGGCCGCGAGCTTCTTGATGGATTCCTCACTGACGGTGACGACGGGGTCGACGTTGCGCTGGGAGAACAGGGCGCTGACGAACGCGGGTAGGGACGTGGAGCCCTTCATTGCGGCGTCGGCGGTCTCGTCGGCGTCGACCGTGATGCCCGCTTCGTTGAGCGAGGCCTGCGTGGTCTTGCCTTCGACGGTGAGGGACACGTTGGTGGCGTCGGCGCGCTGGTTCACTGCAGCGACGACCTGGTCTCGGGTCATGCCCGCGACGGAGGTCCCGGCGATGGTGGTGCCGGGCAGGGCGCGTCCGGAGTAGTTGGCGGCGTAGACGACGCCGGCGCATACGACGAGGAGGACGAGGGCGCTCACAACGCCGATCGCCCATCTGGTTTTCAGAGATAGTTTCTTGAGCATCGTTTCTTATCGTATAGCCTCGTGTGCGCTTGTGGGTAAATTCCGTTGAATTTTCAGCTGAGTTATCGACCACACGGAAAGGGGCGAAATCTCGCCTTTTCGACCAACCAATCAACCGACAAACGTGATTATTGCCGCGACTCCCCTTGCCACCTGCAAGAACGCGAGCCTTTATCCTGGTTGTATACGCGTTTGCCGTCGATTTTGGGAGGCTCATCATGGCTGCGCCGCGACTTCTTGTTGTGCCCGGAGGCACCACTATCGGTGCCGTCGCGTTGGCGAACGCGTCGATCCACAAGCTTGTCGAGCTCTACGAGGAGCGTCAGGCCGACCCGAATCATCCAGCGCCGCACACGGTTGTCATCCTGCGCGCGCCAGGGGATGTGCCTCCGGCGACGCTGCGCGGCTCGGCGGTGACCCCCGAGGACGCTTTCCCCGCAGACCGCCACCCCGGCCTCGCCGAGGCGATCAACGCGGACGCGAATTTCTTCGACGGTATTGACCTGGTTGTCCCGACGTCGGGGTCGAGCGCGGGCACCCCCCGCCTCGTCGGCCTATCGATCGACGCGCTCATCGCTTCGGCGAAGGCAACCGAGCTGGCTCTGGACGGCCCGGGACGTTGGATCCTGGCCCTGCCTGCGCACCACATTGCGGGCGCGATGATTCTGCTGCGCGCGGCGGTCGCGGAGACGAATCCGCAGATCGTGGATACGTCCGAGGGCTTCGATCCCCGCGCGCTCCTGCCGGCGATTGCGGGCGCGACGCAGGATGGGATGCCGGGCTACCTGTCGCTCGTGCCCACCCAGCTCGCCCAGTGCCTCGAGGCGGGCGAGGAGGTCGTGGGGCCGATGCGTTCCCTGTCGGCGATCCTCGTGGGGGGCGCGGCGACGAACCAGCAGTTGCTCGCCCGCGCGATCGAGGTCGGCCTGAAGGTGCGTCTCACATACGGCATGACGGAGACGGCGGGCGGCTGCGTGTACGACGGCAAGCCCCTGCCGGGCACGTCGGTGCGCGCGGTGGATTGGGACGGTCGCACGCGCCTGGCGATTAACGGCCCCACGCTGATGACCCGCTACCTGGATGCGGAGAGCCCCTTCTTTGACGAGGGCGGCCACCGTTGGCTGCTCACCGGGGACTTGGGCATTATCCGGGCTTCTGGAACGGTAGAGGTGCGTGGTCGCGCGGACGACGTGATCGTTTCGGGTGGCCTGTCGATTGCGCCGGGGCCGGTGCGCCGGGCGGTGCGCTCGTTCGAGGGCGTGGCGGACGCGTGGATCATGGCGACGCCGGACGAGAAGTGGGGGCACGTGGTGACTGCGCTGGTGGTTCCGGAGCAGGTGCCGGCGGATTCGCTGGAGATGGCTGAGCTTGGTTCCGCGGTCCGCGAGCACACGGCGGCTCGTATTGGTCGCGCGCAGGCTCCCCGCCGGGTTGTGGCGGTCGAGGCCCTCCCCTACCTGGGCTTCGACAAGGTCGACCGCGCTGCCGCAGCGCAGGCTGCGGCCGAGGCCTCGGGCACTGAACGGGAGTGGGTGCGCTAACCCGCTGCCCGGGCGAGCGCCCGCTCCAACTACACTGGTGGGCATGGCTTCCGTTTCGAACTGGATTGAAGGCGCTCGCCTGCGCACCCTCCCTGCCGCCGCCGCACCCGTGATCGTGGGGTCGGCGGCCGCGCACTACCTGGGGGGCTTCAGCACGCTGCGCGCGTCCCTGGCGCTCCTGGTGGCGCTGGCGCTGCAGGTGGGGGTCAATTACGCGAATGATTATTCGGATGGCATTCGCGGGACGGACGATAATCGCAAGGGGCCTGCGCGCCTGACGGGCGGGGGCCTCGCCAAACCGAAGACTGTCCTGGCGGCGGCGCTGGGTTCGTTCGCGCTGGCTGGGGTCGCGGGCCTGGCGCTGGTTGCGATTTCTGGTACCTGGTGGCTGATCGCCGCGGGCGTCGCGGCCGTGGTCGCGGCGTGGTTCTACACGGGCGGCAAGCACCCCTACGCCTATATGGGCATCGGTCTGTCGGAGCTCATGGTTTTTGTGTTTTTCGGTCTGCTGGCGTGCGTGGGCACGACGTGGACGCAGGTGCAGTCGGCCCCGTGGTGGCTGTGGATGAGCGCGTCGGCACTGGGCCTGCTGTCGGTGGCCCTGCTGATGGCCAATAATATTCGAGATATTCCGACGGACCGCGAGTCGGGCAAGATGACGGCGGCCGTGCGCCTGGGGGACCGGACGTCGCGCTGGGTGTTTGCGGCGTGCGCGTGGCTTCCGGTCGTGATGATCGTGACCCTCGGTGCGGCGCTTGGCTTGCATCCGCTGGCGACGTGCGCCCTGGGCGTGGGCGCGGGCGCGTGGGCGGTCAGCGTAAGCCTGCCGGTCCTCACTGGTGCCTCGGGTCGCGAGCTCATCACAGTCCTGCGCAACACCGGTTTTTTCACGTTGTCGTGGAGTCTTCTCGCGGCGATCGCCCTCGTGATTGCGTAGGTTTTCATCGACGAGGCCGGGGCTCCACGCACTCACGAGGCCTCGTCGGCCACTGAAAAACGACCACCTGTCAGGTAGGATGACCCACAGAACTACTCACCGTTCACGCGGAGGCCACGATGAGCAATGATTCCTACACGCCGGGCGCGCACGCCCAGATGGGCACGGTTGCCCCGGGTCCGGTGGTGAAGCCGTGAACTGGACAGACATCCAGCAATGGGAATCCGCGCCGCTGCAGACGTACGCAGTGGAGTGTGAAAACAAGCAGCGCCTGCTGCAGGCCGCAGGCGATAGCCTTGCAGATCAACTGGGTAGCCTCGTTGGTTCAAGCCAAACGGTCAAGGCCGCCAAGGTCGCGTTGCACAAGCGCATGATGGCTATCGAGAAAGAGGTTAACTTCCTCATCAGCTCAGCCGAGATCGCCTCAGAGGGCGCTGAGGGCATCAATGAGGTCCGCGCGAACGCTGACGATGCGAAGCAACTGGCCAGCACATGGGGCATGTCTATTGACGCGAGCGGGAACGTGTCGATGGATGCCGCTCAGGTGAAGAAACTCAAAAAGGCCGGGAAGAATATCCTCGATATCAAGTACATGGTCGACACTGCACAGGAGCGTGTCAACACTGCCCTCACGCGGGCACGGGAGCTCGTCGATTCCCTCTCGCAGAAAATGTCTGCATTGGACGCGGGAACCTACGATAACAACGTTCACTACTCTGCTATGAACAAGGTGCGCCCCTCATTGCCCCCCGCTGGTGCCTCAGCTCAGGAAGTTGCGTCCTGGTGGAACTCCCTATCCGACAAGGACAAGCAGTGGATGATCGAGCAGCATCCGGACGTCATCGGCAACCTTGATGGCGTCGACTACACGTCGCGCAATCAGGCGAACCGGATCATGCTGCCCCGCCTCCAGAAGCAGGCCAAAGAAGAGCTGGACGCGTACATTGCGGAGCACCGCTTTAGTAATAGCCCCCATGTTGTTCTGGAATTGAAACGCCTTACGGACCGCGTCAAGGCTTTGGATCAAATTGACGAGACTCTCAAGCAGGAGTCCGACGGTGTTCCTCGCTACCTGATGCAGCTTGATCCGAGCGGACCGAACATCCTCGCGGCTGTCTCGCAGAATAATCCGGACGACGCCGATCACATCGGGGTTATTGTTCCCGGCATGACCACGAGCGTTGCAGGGAACGGCAAGGACGGTTCCATCCTCGATTACGACGAACATGCCACAGTCATGCGAGAAGCAGCGAAAGACGCAACCAAGCCCGGCGAAACAGTCGCGATGGTCTCGTTCTTCGGATACGATGCGCCTCCGGGCCTCATCGAGGCGTCAAACACCGACATGGCTCAGGCGGGTGCCACGAAGCTCGCCAACTTCCTGACCGGTATCGACGCGGCTCGCGAGCACGGAGCTGGCGACGCGCATATCACCGTCGCCAGCCACTCCTACGGCTCGACCACGGCGGGCATCGCCGCAACTCTGGTAGGAGATGGCGTCATCGACGACCTGGTTCAATTCGGCTCGCCCGGCTCGGGCGTTCAGGACGTGGCCGAGTTCCACGTTCAGCCGGGGCATCTCTACGTCAGTGCTGCCCCATATCTGCATGACGTTGTACAGGGCGTGGGCCCGGATGACTCGTTCGGGAAGAACCCCGACAAGATGGACGGGTACACGCACCTCTCCGGTGATGTCGGTCCCGCTCCGAGCTTCTATACCCCTTGGGATCAACATAGCGGCTACTTCCAGAAGGACACCCAGGCGAACCGAGATATCGCCAGTGTCATCGGAGGCAATCCCCCCTCATGAAAAAACTCCTAATTCCCCTTATTGCACTCGCATCAACCATCGCGTGCGCTGCATGCACGTCGCTTCTTGGAGGAGCCATGACCCCGAGTACTACCCCAGCTAAATCCATCGAGGCCTTCCAGCACGATCTCGAGCCCACCATCATCGCCGCGCGCAACGAGCTCGTCACCGCCGAGAACTTCATTGCCTACGTAAACGGAGACTTCATCGGCAGTTTCGGGTCTGCCCAGGGCCCACTCTATTCTGTCCACACCCGCCTGTATTACTTCAGTGACCTGGACACGGACCACATCCGCGACACCTACAACAAGCACCTCCTCCCCCTCGGATTTGAGCTATCCGAAAAACGCTGGACCTCCAACGGAGTTGATATTGTCCAATTCCTCTGGACCAATGAGGAGTACCACGCCGCCGTAGTGTCAACAACACGGCTCGGCGAGCAAAGCGCGACCCGCTACTACACGGTAGGTAACCCCTCAGACGGATCCAACGGTGATCCCAAGCAGATGATCGACCAGCCTGGACGCACTCCCGACTGGTTCGACCCCAACCTCCCACCCGCAGACCAGAAATGACCACACGCCTCCTGCGCAGGCGAGGAGCGCGACCACTCGCGCTCCTCGCCTGCGCCCTCCTGGCGCTGTGCACGACCGCGTGCGCACCGTTTTTCGGAGGATCCATGAACCCGTTTAGCCCCCAGGTCAAATCCATCGAGGCCTTCCAGCGCGACCTCGAGCCCACCATCATCTCCGCGCGCAACGAGCTCCTCACCGCCGAGAACTTCATGGCATACAAGAACAACTACACCATCTACAGGACCCAGGAGGACGGAAAGCCCGTATATTCTCTCCACTCACGCATGTTCTTCTTCACCGAGCTGGACACGGACCACATCCGCGAGATCTACAGCGAACGCCTCATCCCTCTCGGATTTGAGCTCTCCGAAAAGCGCTGGACCTCCAACGGAGTCGAGATCGTCGACTACCTGTGGATTAACGAGGAATACCACGCCGTCGTATCAGCGACGACACGACTGGGCGAGCAGACCTCCACGTACTACTACACACAGGGAAACCCCTCGGACGGATCAACTGACGATCCCCAGCAGATGATCGACCAGCCCGGACGCATCCCCGACTGGTTCGACCCCAACCTCCCACCCGCATGACACGGATGACAAAACCTACTCCACCGGTGCGAGGAGCGCGACCACTCGCGCTCCTCGCCTGCGCCCTCCTGGCGCTGTGCACCACCGCGTGCGCACCGTTTTTCGGAGGATCCATGAACCCGTTTAGCCCACAGGTTAAGTCCGTCGAGGCCTTCCAGCGCGACATCGAGCCCACCATCATCGCCGCGCGCAACGAAGTTGTCACCGCCGAGAACTTCATGGCGTACAAGAACAGCTACTCGATCGACACTTATCCCAAAAATGGCAAGACCATCTGCTCGTTCCATTCGCGCATGTTCTTCTTCACCGAGCTGGACACCGACCTCATCCGCGAAACCTACAGCGCACGTCTCCTCCCCCTCGGATTCGAGCTATCCGAAAAACGCTGGACATCCGGCGGAGTTGAGATCGTCGATTACATGTGGACTAACGAGGAATACCACGCCGTGGTCTCCGCGACGACACGACTGGGCGAGCAAACCTCCACCTACTACTACACGACAGGCACTCCAACGGATGGGTCCACTGGCAACCCGCCGCAGCTGATCGACCAGCCGGGGCGCATCCCCGACTGGTTCGACCCCAACCTTCCACCCTCAGGACAGGGATGATGCAACGAGCAACCGCACGCCGACGAGCGCGACCACTCGCGCTCCTCGCGCGCATGCACCGCGGGTGAGAAAGTAGCTCAGCGCCCGCGGCGGTACAGGTATTCGTGCAGCCAGTCGCCCGCGATGCCGGTCGCTGCGGCGACGACGCAGACGAGGGCGACGGCCTGGAATGCGCCCGACGCGAGCAGCGGGGTGAATACGCCGATGCCGATCGCGGCGCTGCCCTGCATGGCGAGGTCGTTCATGGCGACGGCGCGCCCGTTCTGCCCGGGGGCGACGGTCGCAAACACGGTGTCGTAGATGGGCGTGAACAGGGCGCCGAAGCCCGCGTAAATGAGGCACATCGCGGCGGTGATGACCCACGTTCCCATGCTCATGCACAGGACGAGGAGGGCGGTGCCCGTCAGAATGAAGCCGATGCACGCGCGCACGGTGCGGCCGCGTCCGATGCGGGACATGACGGCGCCCGACGTCATGGCGGTGGTGAGGGCGACGCAGTAGGCGGGCAGGAGGCGCACGGACACCTGGGCGGGCGTGAGCCCGTAGTAGGCGGTGCCGATACCGTTCATGAGGGGCGCGACCGTGAAGTTCATGCAGTAGACGATCAGGATGAGGCTGATCGAGCGCGCCCACGGCACGTTCGTGAAGAAGGAGCGGGTGATGAAGGGGGCGCGCGCACGCCCGATGTAGCGCCAGAACAAGACGCCGCCGAGGACGAGGCCGGCGATGAGCCACCAGCGGGGGTTCGCTGCGGCCAGGGTGAGCAGGAGCGCCAGGGAGGAGAAGATCGCGAGGCCGACGATATCGACGCGGCCGGCGTGCGCACGCGCAGGCACGCGCCGCCCCATGATGGGCAGGCACGCCAGGCCGGCCAGGGGGATGAGGAGGAGGAGCGCCCAGTTGATGTCGGCGAGAATGCCGCCCGAGAGCATCCCGATCGCGGTGCCGCCCTGGAAGGCCGCGCACATGAGGCCCACGTAGAGGCCTCGTTTCTTCGGGTCGCGGATCGCGGTCGCCAGGATCATGTACGCGGAGGCGGCCGCCTGGTATCCGAGGGTTTGGAGGGCGCGCGCGACGATGACGCCAACCAGGGACGAGGAGAAGACAAAGCCGAGCAGCGACCCGGCCACGATGAGGGCGATGCCCACGTCGACGATGCGTCGCAGCGGGATGAAGTCGCCGAGGGTCCCGTACAGGAAGCAGGCGACGCCGAGGACGATGCCGGGAATCGCGGTGATCAGGCCGGAGGCGTCCCCCGCGCCGATGTCTTGGGCGACGCGCAGGTAGACGAGGTTGAAGCCCTGGAGGGAGACGGTGCCGAGGGCGTAGATGCCGAGGAGCGGGAGGAGGACGCGCGCCGGGCCGTCCGCGTATTCGCCGTCCGTGGCGACGGTGCGCATGTTGAGCGCGGGGGCCGAGGCCGCCCCTCGGATCACCTGTGAGGGGACGGTGGCGACGCGGCAGGTGGAGCCTGCCGCCCGTGATGAGATGAAGAATCGGAGCGTGCGCACGGCGATTAGTTCACCACAAATCAACCGTTTAGCAGTATTGCAGGAAACTAGTGCGCGAATGAAGCTGCGCTTAACTCTCGCTATCGTTCAACGCGCGCACCAACGACTCCACCTACGAGGCACCAAAATACGCGACGACACCACTGTGACGTGGCACAATAGAGCATCCCATCGCAAAGGAGCGCTCATGGCACGCGTCATTGTCGTCGGTTCCATCAACCAGGATGTCACGGTCACGGTCGACCGTTTCCCCTCCCCCGGCGAAACACTCTCTGGCACCTCGCTCACCTACAGCCTCGGCGGCAAAGGCGCGAACCAGGCGGCCGCCGCCGCACACTCGGGGACGACCGTGGTCTTTGTCGGCGCGCTCGGCTCAGACCCCTCGGGCCAGCGCCTGCGCTGCGACCTGGCATCCCACGGCGTGGACGTCACGCACCTGCGCGAGGCCGACGGCCCCTCGGGAACCGCACTCATCACGGTGGCCGCATCGGGAGAGAACACGATCATCCTGGACGCAGGCGCGAACGCGACTGTGAGCATCACACCAGCCAAGGCCTCGTTGTTCCCCGCCCCCTCCGACATCGTCGTCCTCCAGGCGGAGATCCCCGAGCGCGCCAACGCCGAAGCCCTCGCGTGGGCGCATTCTTTCGGCGCGCGCGTCCTGCTCAACCTCGCCCCCGCGCGCCCGACAGACCCGGCGCTCATGGCGCGCACGGACATCCTCGTTG
Source organism: Actinomycetota bacterium (assembly GCA_019425105.1). Lineage (GTDB taxonomy): Bacteria > Actinomycetota > Actinomycetes > Actinomycetales > Actinomycetaceae > Pauljensenia. The sequence continues at coordinate 535 of JAHYYD010000056.1, read as the reverse complement.
TCAACGAGACGGAGGCCGGCCTCACGCTCGGTATGCCCGCCCCCGCCAGCCCCATGGAGGCGATCGGCGTCGCGCGGGCGCTGCGAGGCCTCGGCCCCAAGCACGTCATGGTCACCCTGGGCGCGGATGGGGCTGCGTGGGCGTCGGGCAGCGAGGCCGGGCACTGCCCCGCCCTCACCCTCGGCGAGGCCGTGGACACCACGGGGGCCGGGGACGCGTGCGTGGGCGCGCTGGCCGCCGCCATGGCCCTCGGCAAGCCCTTCGACGAGGCCGTGGCCGACGGTATCCGGGCTGGCTCGACCGCGGTCCTCGCGCCCGGCGCCGCCCCCTCGTACGCAGCACTCCCCCGCGTGACGCGCGCCTAAACGCCACGCGCAGCGCCCCCGATTGCTCCGGGAGTGAACGCGCCAGCGTGAGGCGCCCCACGCCCCTATGCTAGGGGCATGGTCAGAATCGCCCTCGTCGTCGCAATGCTCGCGCTCACCATCTACGCTGCCGCCGACTGGCACCGCACGCCCGAAGACGAGATGCCCGG
>JAHYYD010000055.1 GCA_019425105.1 Actinomycetota bacterium | reverse complement strand
AACGGGGACTCCCCCGAAGGATACAACGAAGGGGCCCGGCAATGCCGGACCCCTCCGCGACGTGTGCGAGTCCTACTCGCGATCCGTGTCGACGACGTCAACGCGGACAGTGCCACGCGTGGACAGCGCACCCATGACGGTGCGCAGCGCGCGAGCCGTCCGACCGCCGCGTCCGATGACGCGACCCAGATCCTCAGGGTTCACGCGAACCTCGAGAAGCTGGCCACGTCGCATGGAACGAGGCGTCACCTCGACATCTTCGGGGTGGTCAACGATGCCGCTGACCAGGTGCTCCAACGCGTCGGCGAGCATGCTCAGGCATCCTCTCCGGCGGCCTCTTCGGAAGCCTTCTCGGCGGCCTCGGCCTGCGCAGCGGCTGCGGCGGCCTCTTCCTCGGCCTTCTTGGCGGAAGCAGCGGCCTTGGACTTCTCGGCAGCAGCCTCGGCGTCCTTGACGGCCTGCTCGGCCTGGGCGGCCTTGTCGTTCTCCGAGACCTTCACGCGGGAAACCGCGTCGGCCTTACCGTTGAACTTGGCGATGTCGCCGGTCAGGACCAGCAGGTTGCGGACCTGGTCGGAAGGCTGAGCGCCAACGCCGAGCCAATACTGGGCGCGCTCAGAGTCGATGCGGATGATCGACGGGTTGGGCTGAGGATCGTAGTAGCCGACCTCTTCGATGACGCGGCCGTCGCGCTTCTTGCGCGAATCGACGACGACAACACGGTACTGGGCAGCGTGGATCTTACCCACGCGCTTCAGGCGAATTCGAACTGCCACTTGAGTGGTCTCTCCATTTCAGATTGGTGTGGACCGTTGCGTCCCAAGGTGGGAAACACAGGGGTCGCATTGGACCGGGACACGACGATGCGCAGTGAGAGGGTCTACGAACCGCCGGGTACAGCTAGCGATTATGCCATATTTCGCATCAATATCCCAAGCCGGGGACGTGCGCGGCGTCGCATGAGTCGGTTAATTCCATCACGCCGGGCGTTCAGGTGGAGGTTCGCTCCCACACGGGGGTTCCACCGAGCGTCACGCGAGCGGGCCTCGACAATGCGAGAGGATCGATCCTCGGGTCCTCATTCAGGAAGAGAAAATCGGCCGGGCCGCCCTCGACGAGGCCGGGGTATCCCAGATAGCGCTGACTCACCCATGTGGCTGCATCGATGGTGAACTGAGCGGGCGCTCCCCACTGGAGCCACAGCGCTAGTTCACCGGCGATTGTTCCGTGGTCCTGGTAGCCACCCGAATCCGTGCCCATCAGCAGCAGGGCTCCGGAGTCCACGAGCATCTGGAAGTGCTCACGACGCGTCTCGTACATACCCCGCATCGTCGCGGCGTAGACGGGATACTTCTGCCCCGCCTGCGCGGCAAAGTCCTGGAAAAGCTCTATCTGTCGGAGGGTGGGCGTCACCGCGATGCCTCGCGCGGCAATCTCGCTGGCTTGATCCGCGTCGATTCCGCTTCCGTGTTCAATGTCGTCGACCCCGGCCTCGATCAGCGAATCGATGACGCGATGAGAAAACGCGTGCACCGCGATCCTTGCCCCGGCCTCGTGAACGGCGCACACCGCGTCACTCAGGACTGAGGGTTCCCACAAGGGCATGAGGTCCGAGTCGGCTCCGGCGCTGCGATCGATCCAGTCGGCGACGATCTTCACCCAGCCATCGGAGGTTCGCGCCATCGAGGTGAGGACCTCGGGAAGCTCACGCTGATCCTCAACGTCAAGCGGCAGATCACGCATGTAGCGCTTCGGGCGCGCGACGTGGCGACCACAGCGGATCAGATGCAGGCCGGTAGCGCGAGCCGCAGGCGAGTTGTCGAGGGGCACGCCGCAGTCGCGCACAACCGTCACGCCGCTCGCAAGCGTTGCTCGTGCTTGCTCCGCCATCTCGGATTCGGACACCGAACCCGTTGCCGAGTATCCGATATGACAGTGGGTATCGACCATGCCGGGCACGATGACACCGACCGCGGGCGCCGTGCACTCGCTGCTCACGCGGCGAATCACAGCGCCATCCACACGCCACGTGCCGTGCACCCACTGCGGGCGTTCGGACTCGTTTTCCGCCCACAGGGCGAGCCCGGAGAACTCCATGCTCAGAGTTGGCCAAGCATGCGCTTGACGTCGTCCGGCAGATCGTCGATGGTCGGACGCGGAGCGGGAGCCTCCTGGGCGACGCCGAAGGACGAACCCTTGGGCGCGCTGCGCTCCGACGGAGGCAGCATGGCCTCAAGCTCCTGCTGGCGGCGCTTCGCGGGATTACCAGAACGCGCGCTCTTCTTCATGCGCGCACGCTGAGCCTGCGCCTTACGGGCGTTAGCCTTCTGCTTAGCCTTACCGCCGCGTCCGGGCAGCGCACCCATGCCGGGCACGCCGCCGCCCATCTGCCCCATCTGCGCCATCATCTCGCGCGCCGCCTCGAAGCGCTGCACGAGCTGATTCACCTCGGTGACCGTCGTGCCAGAACCACGGGCGATACGCGCACGACGCGAACCGTTGAGGATCGAGACATCCTCACGCTCAGCGGGAGTCATCGAGCGGACGATGGCCTCGACGCGATCCACCTCGCGCTCATCAAAGTTTTCGATCTGCTCGCGCATCTGCGCGGCACCCGGGATCATGCCGAGCATCTTCTTCATGGAGCCCAGCTTCTTGATCTGCTGCAGCTGGCTCAGGAAGTCGGCGAGAGTCAGCTGGCCGGCCATCGCCTTGGCCGCGACCTTCTCCGCCTCCTCGGCGTCCATCTTCTTTTCGGCCTGCTCGATGAGGGTGAGGATGTCACCCATGTCGAGGATGCGTCCCGCCATACGGTCGGCGTGGAAGCGCTCGAAGTCGTCGAGCCCCTCACCCGTCGACGCGAAGAGAATCGGCGCGCCCGTCACGCCACGCACGGACAGCGCGGCACCACCGCGCGCGTCGCCATCCAGCTTCGACAGGACAACGCCCGTAAAGCCGACGCCATCACGGAAAGCCGTGGAGGTGGAGACCGCGTCCTGGCCGACCATGGCGTCGAGGACGAACATGATCTCGTGCGGATTCACAGCATCGCGGATCGCGATCGCCTGGTCCATCATCTCCTGGTCAACACCAAGGCGGCCGGCCGTATCGACGATGACCACGTTGATGCCGCTCTGGCGTGCGAACTCGACACCGCTTCGCGCGACCTCGACGGGGTCACCGACACCGTTGCCGGGTTCGGGCGCCCACACCTTGACGCCGGCGCGCTCGCCAACAACCTGCAGCTGCTGGACAGCGTTGGGGCGCTGGAGGTCGGAGGCGACGAGAAGGACGGTCTTACCTTCCTCACGCAGCCACTTGCCGAGCTTGCCCGCCAGCGTGGTCTTACCGGCACCCTGAAGACCCGCGAGCATGAAGACCGTGGGACCAGACTCGGCGAAGGTCAGCTCACGCGTCGCGCCACCGAGGATCTCGACGAGTTCCTCGTGGACGATGGAAACAACCTGCTGGCCCGGGTTGAGAGCCTTCGAACGGGCCGCGCCGTAGGCCTTTTCACGCACCTGCGTGGTGAACTGACGGACAACGGGGAGCGCGACATCGGCGTCGATAAGCGCGCGACGGATGTCGGAAATCGCGTGATCAACGTCCGACTCGGTCAGGACGCCGCGGCTGCGCAGGCTGCGGAAGGACTGGGTCAGGCGATCTGACAGGTTTCCAAACACGTGTTTACTCCCAAGATGGCGGCTGTACTAGGCACAGGTTAGCGCACCTCGGCCCCGGGAGTCTCCTCACCGGGGCCGAGGTGCGCGTCATGAGTGGAGGGTTCAGCCCTGCGCGCAGCCCACGATCGCGTCGACGAAGCCCTGCGGATCGAAGGGAGCGAGATCGTCCGCGCCCTCGCCAAGGCCGACGAACTTCACGGGCACACCCAGCGCGCGCTGGACGGACACGACGATACCGCCCTTGGCCGAGCCGTCGAGCTTCGTGAGCACGATGCCGGTCACGCCGGTAGCCTCGGCAAACACCTCGGCCTGCTTCATGCCGTTCTGACCGGTGGTGGCATCGAGGACGAGGAGGACCTCGGACACGGGCGCCTGCTTGGCCATCACGCGCTTGATCTTGCCGAGCTCGTCCATCAGCGTGGACTTGTTCTGCAGGCGTCCCGCAGTGTCGACGAGGACCACGTCGACGTCGCGCTCGACGCCCTCACGCACGGCTTCAAAAGCGACGGAGGCCGGGTCGGCACCCTCGCGGTCACTGCGCACGACATCGACACCGACTCGCTCGCCCCACGTGGCTAGCTGGTCGGCGGCGGCGGCACGGAAGGTATCGGCGGCACCCAGGATCACGGACTTGTCTTCCGCAACGAGGATGCGCGCGAGCTTGCCGACGGTCGTGGTCTTTCCCGTGCCGTTCACGCCCACCATGAGGACAACGGCAGGCTTGGTGGCACCATCAACCTCTGGGCGCTCGAGGTTGAGGGAGCGATCCATGTCGGGACCAACGAGAGCGAGGAGCTCCTCGCGCAGAATGTCACGGATGCGCGCCTCGTCCGTGACGGACTCGACGGCAACACGGCGCTTGAGGGCCTCCATCAGCGTGTCGGTAGCCTCAAGGCCGAGGTCGGCGATGAGGAGCGATTCCTCGATCTCCTCCCAGTCAGCAGCGCTGAGCTGGCCTCGGCTCAGAACACCGAGGATGGCACGCCCCAGCGAACCGGAGGATGCAAGACGTTCACGCAGGCGCTCCATGCGCCCGCGCACGGGTTCGGGGCGTTCGATAGACGAGGCCGGGGTCGCGGGGACCTCAGAAGGCTCCTCGGGGGCCGCCTCAGGCGCGTCAGACGGGCCAGCGCGAGGCTCATCGCTTCCTTCTTGCGGGGCAGAAGCAGGCGCGTCACCGGGTGCCTCGGCCGGAACCTGCGGCTCAACGGGAATACTGACGTCCTCCGTGGGCCGGCGCCTGGAACTGACAACAATGCGGATGAGCACACCGATCAGCACAGCGACCAGCAGGCCGATAACGACCGCCCACGGTGACTGGAGAGTGGAAATAAAAGCGTCCATAGGGTCATTATCCCCTATGGACGCTCTTCACAGAAAACCTGAGTGCGGCATCACTACCTTAGGACTGCGCCGACTCCTGCGCGGAGGCATGACCCCCGTCGGAGCCCCGACGGCCGCGATCAAAGCGTTCACTCACGCGGCCGGTGACCGTCTCCAGCCGATCAATGCCCGGCAAGCGGTCAGCGTCGAAGTATGCGCTCCGCGAGTCAGCATTTTGAAGGAGTGACTGCAGGGAAGCTGTCCGAGGCACCACGGGACCATCGGGGGACGTCGAGGCGCGCTTGGGAAGCGAATGGTGAGTCTTCACCTCGTCCGCGATTTCCTCGCTCTCTCGCTTGATGACGCCCTTCCACTCGTCCGCGCTACGACGAGACAGCGCCAGCACTGCGACGACGCCACCGGCGACGACGAGGACAAGAACGACAGTCAGAACCAGAATCAACGCACCCTCAAGCATGTCATCATCCTGCCCTATCGGACCCTGACTATGCGACGTTGGCACCCGAGAACATGCGCTTTGTGACGATAAAGTCATGGGGGTCAGGAACGCATGTTCCTGACCCCCATGAATGCCGACGAAGCGTCAGTCGAGGTAATCGCGCAGCACCTGCGAACGCGACGGATGGCGCAGCTTCGACATCGTCTTGGACTCGATCTGGCGGATACGCTCGCGCGTCACGCCGTAGACCTTGCCGATCTCGTCGAGGGTCTTCGGCTGACCATCGCCCAGACCAAAGCGCATCGACACGACGCCCGCTTCACGCTCGGAGAGCGTATCCAGCACGTGGTGCAGCTGCTCCTGCAGCAGGGTGAAGGACACCGCATCCGCCGGGACGATAGCCTCGGAGTCCTCGATCAGGTCACCAAACTCAGAGTCGCCGTCCTCACCCAGAGGCGTATGCAGCGAGATGGGCTCGCGACCATACTTCTGTACCTCGACAACCTTTTCGGCCGTCATGTCGAGTTCCTTTGCCAGCTCCTCAGGCGTGGGTTCGCGACCAAGGTCCTGCAGCATCTGGCGCTGAACACGGGCCAGCTTGTTGATGACCTCGACCATGTGGACCGGAATACGAATCGTGCGCGCCTGGTCCGCCATCGCTCGGGTGATCGCCTGACGGATCCACCAGGTGGCGTACGTCGAGAACTTGTAGCCCTTGGTGTAGTCAAACTTTTCCACGGCACGAATCAGACCCAGGTTGCCCTCCTGGATGAGATCCAGGAACTGCATGCCACGGCCCGTGTAGCGCTTGGCCAGGGACACGACGAGACGCAGGTTTGCCTCGAGGAGGTGGTTCTTTGCTTGCTGACCATCCTGCGCGAGGAAATGCAGCTCGCGGCGCTCGCGGCTGGTCATCTCGTCGGCCTGGTTCTTCAGCTTGTACTCGGCGTACAGGCCCGCCTCGATGCGGCGGGCAAGATCAACTTCCTGCTCCGCGTTCAGCAGCGACACCTTGCCGATCTGCTTGAGGTAGTCCTTGACCGGATCGGCCGTTGCGCCGGCGACCGTCACCTGCTGAACGGGCTCGTCGGTCTCGTCGGAATCCGAGACCACGAAACCACCCTTCACGTGGATGCCAGCGTTGGTACGCTCGCGCAACGCCGCACCCTCAGCGACCTTCGGGTCTTCTTCCTCAGCCTCTTCCTCGGCGTCGGTCACATCCTCGTCGTCGGTGCCTGCCTCGAGATCCGGATCTTCCAGATCGTCGCCCGTAGGCTCGAAGTCCTCCTCGGCAGCGTCACCGAGCTCCTCGACGACAACCTCTTCGACGATTTCCTCGTCCTTCTTCTTGCGACCGCGCGGCTTCTTGGCCGCGGGCTTCTTCGCGGTCTTGTCTTCGCCGGCACCAGCCTTCTTCGCTGCCTTTTTGGCAGGAGCCTTCTTTGCGGCGGGCTTGTCGGTCTCGACGGCGTCGGCCTTCTTGGTCGTCTTCTTCGCGGGAGCCTTCTTCGCCGGTGCCTTCTTCGCGGCAGACTTCTTCTCCTCGGCGGGTGCACTAGCCGCGGCCGTCGTGGCCTTCTTAGCGCGCGTCGTCTTCTTCGCGGGGGTCGTCACCTCCGTGGTTTTCTCAGTCGTCGCGGAGTCCTTTGCCGAAGCGCGAGATGCACTCACACGGGTCCCTTTCATTGATGGGCATGCACAACAGAGCCGATTGCAAATCGGCATACCATCGCCAGTCTAGTGCCTCGCTACGCAGTTTTCCTGGCGGTAGGTGTGAGGATGCCCCGCCTCGTCCCTCCCGCGCGCCGCAACCTCGGTTAGAGTTGCCTCATGACTTTGAGCGATAGTTTCGCAACGCTGCGTCCCCACATCGATGAAGCAACGGCCTCGAGCCTCGCGCGCCTTCTGGTCCGCGCAGGCGCATCCAGCAGATCCGAGGAATTTTCCGAGGCCGTGCTCGCGTCCGTGCGCGGTGGGAAGCGTTTTCGAGCGCTGATGGCGCATATCGGATACTCGCTCGGAGCGGCTACCCCCCTGGAAGACGTGTCCCTCCCCCACCTCGGCGCCGCGCTTGAGCTCTACCAGGCCAGCGCTCTTGTGCACGACGACATTATCGACAAGGCAGACGAGCGTCGCGGCATCCCGACCCCTCATCGAAGCCTCGCCAACCACCATGCATCGAGGTCGTGGATCGGATCATCGACCGACTTCGGAGCTCACGCTGCGATCCTTGTCGGGGACTTCTTGTTCTCTGCAGCGACCGCCGCTGCAGACGAGCAGGCGCTGAGGCTTGACGAAGAACGCGCACGCGCGTTCGCGCGCCGCTTTGCCGACATGCACGCTGAGGTTGCGCTCGGCCAATACCTGGACATCGCCGCCGAGCAGACCCCGCTCGATCCCGAACGCTCGGACGTGCTCAACGTCAGTGACGCGCTGGAGGTCGCACTCCATAAGTCGGCTCACTACTCGGTCGTTCACCCGGCAATTTTGGGTGCCATCTGCGGTGTTTCCACGCTCGACGACGGCGAGACACTCGCTCGCAGCCTCGAAGAGATCCTGACGCCCTGGGGACTGGCATTCCAGCTGCGCGACGACGACCTGGGCGTCTTCGGAGACCCCGCGGTGACCGGAAAACCCGCGGGCGATGATCTGCGCGAAGGAAAGCGCACCGTCCTCCTGGCACTCACCTGGGAGGCTTCCTCCCCCGCCGAGCGGTCCGCCCTCACCGAGGTTCTGGGGGTGGCAGAGGCATCGCCTGAGCGCCTCGGCGCGGCAACCCGCATCGTCGAGGCCAACGGTCGCGCCCCCCACGAAGCTGAGATTGCGCGCCTGGTAGCCGACGGGCACGCAGCGCTTGAGGCCTCGTCCTTCGACGACGATGCCCGCGCCATGCTGCGCGAACTGTGCGCGATCCTCACCGCCAGGCGAGCGTGAGCCCCACCGACGCGAATCAGAAGGCCAGCGTCGAGGCGATCCGATTCACCCGGTGATGCCGACCCGACGTCAGCGCGTCGATCGGACGCTCACCCAGCTCGTCCTGAACGGTGTAGAGCCACGCGAGCGCTTCCTCAGATGTAAACCCGTCATCCGCCAGCAGGGTGAGTGTTCCCTGCAGGAACGGGAGCGGCTCCCAGCCGTTCTCTCCCTTGATAATGATCTCTCGGGGTACGCCGCGCACGCCCGCGCCGTCGCGCGCCTCGATGAGGACTCGGTCGCGGATCAGCTGCTTGAGGCGGCGCTCCTCAATGCCGAGGAGACGGCAGACCTCGTCGGTGGAGCGCACGGTGATATCAACACTGGTCATGAGCGCAAGACTACCCCATTCATGCGCCGCACCGAGGTGGGCACTTCCGATAATTTCGCGAAAACTCCCATAGAATCGACCGAGTGAGCGACGAACAGACATTCGACCAAACCGACCCACTGATTGGGCTTCTGGTCGACGAACGATACCGAGTCACGCGTCGTCTAGCGCGTGGCGGCATGGCCACCGTGTACATCGCCCAGGACGAACGCCTTGAGCGCCCGGTCGCCCTGAAGGTCATGCACCCGCACCTCGCGGACTCCCAGGACTTCGTCGCACGCTTCCGCCGCGAGGCACGCTCCGCAGCGCGCATCGTTCATCCCGGTGTCGTCTCCGTCTTCGATCAGGGCGTTATCACCGGCCAGGGCTTCCTCGTGATGGAACTGATCGACGGAACGAACCTGCGCCAGCTGCTGCGCGCACAGGGTGCCTTTACGATCCCTCAGGCACTGCGCTATACGACCGATACCCTTGAAGCCCTGCGTGCCGCTCACCGCGTCGGCGTGATCCACCGCGACATAAAGCCGGAAAATATCCTCGTTCCGACCGACGGCCCCGCGAAGGTCACCGACTTCGGCTTGGCACGCGCGGCGTCCGAGGTCTCCATGTCGTCGACGGGCAACATGCTCGGAACAGTGGCGTACATCGCGCCGGAAATCGCCACCACGGCCGAGGCCGACGCGCGCTCGGATATCTACTCCGTGGGCATCATGCTGTACGAGATGCTGACCGGCGCTGTGCCGTGGGCAGGCGAATCACCGCTGCAGATCGCCACCCATCACGTCGCCGACGACGTCCCCAAGCCTTCGGCTTCTCAGTCCTGGATTCCCCGCGAAATCGACGATCTCGTCGCGGCGCTGACGGCCCGCGACCCCGCCTCGCGTCCCGCCGATGCCTCCGAAGCCATCGACCTGGTAACGCGCGCGGCCGCTGCCATACCTGCCGAGCTAGCGAATCGCCGCGCAGAAATCGCCCCCGCCGACCGCAGCGGTGCCTCCGAAACCACCGCGCTCAATACGGAGGTGATGTCCGCGCAGTTCACGAGGCCGCTTCCTGCACCCTCAACCGTGACGACGGTCCACACCTCCGCGCCGATCCCAACGCCAGAGGAGGCGGGCACGACGAAAACGTACAAGCGTGCTGCCCTGTGGGTGAGCCTCGTCGTCCTCCTCCTCGCCGTCGCTGGCATCGGAGGCACCTGGTGGTGGACCGAATACGGCCCCGGTTCCTATCTGACGATGCCCGCTACTGACGGTCGTCCGCTCGCAGATGTTGAGACTGATCTGGGTGCGATGGGGCTTACCTTCACCGTCGAGGAGGAGTTTTCGGACGACGTAGCAACAGGATCCGTCACTCGCTCGGACCCTGAGGGCGGTGCGCCTGTCCATAAGCGCGCTGAGGTTTCGCTCCACGTCTCCAAGGGCGTCGACATGAAGAACGTGCCCGACGTGACCGGCAAGACCCAGGATGATGCGAAGAAAGCGCTCACCGATGCAGGCCTGGCCCTCGGTGCCATAACCGATGCCTACTCCGAGGATATTCCGCAGGGACAAGTCATCTCCCAGTCCGTGCCGTCGGGCACCTCGGTGCCGCACGACAAGGCCATCGACGTCGTCTTCTCCAAGGGACGCGAGCCTCTCACCGTTCCATCCCTCAACGGGATGAGCGCGGACGCCGCAAAGAAGGCTATCGAGGGGCTCGGCCTCGTCGCAGCGCCCACCGAAGCGTTCTCCGATACGGTCGCGCAAGGTCAGGTCATCTCTCAGCAAACAGCTGAAGGAACAGTCCTGCACCGAGGCGACACCGTCGCCTACACGGTCTCCAAGGGACCCGAAAAGGTTGCTGTACCCGACGTTGTCGGCCGCCAGCGCGACGACGCCAGGGCCGCACTCGAAGCGGCCGGTTTCACCGTCCAAGAGGAGGCAATTCTCGGCGGCTTCTTCGGAACCGTCCGACAGACCGATCCCGCCGCCGGAACAATGCTGAAAAAGGGCAGCGTCGTCACGATCACGATCGTCTGACCTCGCCCGTCATAAGGATCCCCGGCCTCGTCTGTTTGAACTGCCTCCCGTTTCTTGGACATTGAAATTGAAGTCCAGGGAATGGGAGG
>JAHYYD010000054.1 GCA_019425105.1 Actinomycetota bacterium | reverse complement strand
GAACGAGATGAAGGCTGATTGAGGGCGTCCCTGGCACAGGTCCTCGGTCATCTGCTCCAGGTCGTCGGGTCCCTGGGATGTATTCACCCAGACGTTCGACCCGTCCACGCCGGCGGGGTAGTGGTCGAGCGTGAGGTAGACGGTCACCGCGGAGCCTCCCTGCCCGAGGCGGGCGACGTGTTCGCGGACGCGTGCAGTGAGCGCGCCGACCGGACCGGTCGTTGGTAGTAGCCGGGTGTACGTTTCGCGTGCGCCGACGCCGGAAATCACGATGGGAGCACGCTCCTCGTAGGAGATGGGAGCGGGACCGCTGCGATCGGTGACGCGCACACCCACTGCTCGCCCGTCCTCGACGAGGATGTCGTCGACGTCCTGGCACAGGCGAATCTCGCCTCCGGATGCGCGGATCCGCTCCTCGATCATGCGCGCGATCTGCCCGCTTCCGCCGCGTGGGAACCATGCGCCATCCATGTAGTGGCACACGATCATCGCGTGGGCAACGAACGCGCTGCGAGCGGGCTCGACCCCGTAGTCGCCCCAATGCGTGGTGAGGAGGGCGCGCAGGGCCGGGTCGTGGAAGCGGCGCTCCATGTAGTGCTCCGTCCGTTCCAGGGCACATCCTGCCCGCAGGCGCAGCGCGAGGTGAATGGCGGGGGACGCCTGTGGCGGGACCATCTCGGCCATGTAGCGCAGCGACATCCACGAATAGGCGCGCGTCACGTCCCGGCAGTAGCGTCGAATGGCTCTCTTCTCGCGTGGAAACAGGGAGATCAGGAGGCGTTGGTACTCCTCGATACTGGATGGGATTGTGACGTCGAGGCCGTGGTCGGGGAGGACGAAGCGGTCATAGCCCGTCGGCATTCGGTTCCACGTGAGCGCGCCGCCGGTGAGGTAGTCAAACAGCTGGCGTGGGCGGGATCCCGGGTGCATGTCGCCGACGTAGTGCAGCCCGACATCCCAGGAAGCGCCCATCCGGCGGAACGAGTGGGTGAGACCGCCGGGGGTGTGGTGCTTTTCGAGGACGAGCACGCGCGCTCCCGCGACTCCGGCAAGGAGGCCGGCCGTCGTGAGCGAGCCGATACCCGAGCCGATAATGATCGCGTCATACATGGAAACTCCCAAAACTAGACAGTGTCTACTTATGACAACATGTGCGCTAGACGCTGTCAAGTTTGGCTGCTGTCTCGGTTACACTGAGTCCATGACGCGCTCTACGAAATCCGAAGGACTGCGCGAGGCGATCCTCGCGATCAGTCGCGATCTCCTCAACGAGGGCGGGCCCTCCTCCCTGTCCATGCGCGAAGTGGCTCGTCGTGCGGGCTGTACGCACCAAGCTCCCTACCACTACTTCCAGGGGCGCGAAGGAATCCTCGTGGCGCTTGTCGAGGAGGGATACCGCTCACTCGAACGGTCGCTGTGCGAGGCCAGGGAGTACAGCGAAGGCGCATCGCCGCAGGATGTGACACGAGCCGCCGGACACGCCTACCTCACGTGCGCGCTGGCGAACCCCGGGGTCTTCCGGATCATGTTTCGATCGGATATGTACGATGCGGCCGCGCATCCGGGACTAGCGCAAGCCAGCATGGCGGCACGCTCCCAGCTGCGTTCGTTGGCGCGCATCGCTTATGGGACCGACGATCCACACGCGGAAGTGACCCTGTGGGCATACATTCACGGCCTCGCCACTCTCGTCCTTGATGGGCCGCCGGCCCTCGGCAGCGGAGGCGACGCGCAGCGCTTCGCCCGCCACACCATCGAATCGCCCTTCTTTATCGACGGAGTGACGGGTGAATGATGGGCCTTGTGCCTATGAGGGGAAATGTCTAGGACCCAAGGCCGATCAGGGCCAGGCAATCGTCGGTTACTCTAATTCCATGGAAAACCCTAATGATCAAACGACATACCTCGTCGTAGATGGCGAGAATATTGATGCGACGCTGGGCCTTTCTGTCCTCGATCGTCGCCCGAATCCCGAGGAGCGCCCCCGCTGGGACCGTGTCCTCGAGAGCGCGCACGGCCGCTGGGGCCAGAAGGCCAAGGGCCTATTCTTCCTGAATGGTTCGTCCGGCTTCCTGCCGATGGGCTTCGTTCAGGCGCTCACGGCCATGGACTACTCGGTGATTCCCCTGGCGGGTCCCGCCGAGATGAAGGTCGTCGACGTTGGCCTCCAGCGCACCATGGACGCGATCGCGCAGCTCGGCACAGGCGACGTCATCCTGGCCAGCCACGACGCAGACTTCCTGCCCCAGATCGAGACCCTCCTCGACCAGGGTCGCCGCGTCGCGGTCATGTGCTTCAAGGAATTCCTCTCCTCCCAGCTCCACGAGCTGGAGGAACGAGGCCTGGAAATCATCGACCTCGAATACGACGTGCACGCCTTCCAGGTGCGCCTGCCCAGGCTCCACATCATCGACATCGACGACTTCGACCCGATGGCCTTCCTGTAAGCCTGAGAGGCGCGCGACGCGCAGCGCAGAGATACCAAACGAGCCGGGCGGCCCCGCGAGGGGCCGCCCGGCTTATCTATGCCTGGATGAGCGACGAGGCCGCGTGGCTCACGCCTGCGTGTTCTTACCCTTGAGGGCGGCCAGGCGAGCCTCGATCTCCACCTGCGAGGAGTCGGTCTGCAGCTCAGCGAACTGGGCATCCAGCGACGATGAGGCCAGTTCCATCTTGCCCTGGGCGAGAGCCTCCTGCTGGCGCACGCGATCCTCGAAACGACCGAGTTCGCTCGTGGGATCCAGGATGTTGATGGAGTTGAGGGCGTCGGTCACCTGTGCCTGCGCCCGCGCGGTCTTCTCGCGGGCGATCAGCTGGTCACGGCGGGTCTTGAGCTCGGAGAGCTTATCCTTCATCTGAGCGAGACCGGTCTTGAGGCGCTCGGCAACATCACGCTGAGAAGCGAGAGCGGGTTCCTCGGTCTTGACCTCGTTCTCGAACTGGATCTGCTTACCGAGAGCGACCTTAGCCAGGTTATCCCACTTATCGGCTCCTGCCTCGTCTCCGGCGGCGCGCAGCGAGTCAGCCTTCGCGGAAGCAGCGGCCGCCTTCTGGCCCCAGTCAGCAGCTGCCTTGACGTCCTCCTCGTAGTCACGCTCCGCCATGCGCAGGTTGCCCAGCGTCTGAGCGATCGCGTTCTCGGCCTCGATGATCGAGTTGGTGTAGTCGCGGATGAGCTGGTCGATCATCTTCTGCGGGTCCTCGGCCTTGTCGAGGAGCGCGTTGATGTTCGCCTTGGCGAGCTGAGCGATGCGGCCCAGGATCGTCTGCTTTTCGGCCATGATGTTCTCCTTTGTGGGGTGGTGCGCATGTGCGCGGGTTGTGCGCGAGGAGAGAGCCTCGCTGGTCTTGGTGGGTGAACTACTGTGAGTCCGAACCGGATGGTGGACCGGTACGTGTCGGGGAGGGCGTCGTCGTCACGGTGTGCGCGTCCCTCCCGATTGGCGCCCGGCGGTGCGCAGCGGATCAAGCGTGGCGTTCAGCTTGGCTTCCGTGGCGCGCGCGTGCTCGAGCGCGTCGAGCGGATTGTCGTTGTGAATAAGGGCCTCCTGTGCCCGTGCGATCGCCCCGCGAGCATCGGTGATGAGGGGAGCGAGCAGGGTCTGGTCGGTCTGGAGGTTGTCAGCCTCCTCAATGTCCGAAGAGAGGGACGCGATGGCAGCGCCAAGCCGATCCTCGATGTTATCCAGATCGAGTTTTGCCGTGAAGATCGCGTTCGTTTCGTGGTAGGCCATGAGGAGTGCTCGTTCGGCAGTATCGACTGCGGAAGCTGCGAGTTCGGCGTCCGTGTCAATGATTGCCTGGGCGGACTCAATGGCGCTGCGCGCCGACGTGAGCAATGAAGCAGCCTTGTCGGGATTGTCTTCGAGCGAAGCCAGCACGGTACCGGGGTAAATGCTGGCAATGGTCGCCAGCTCCTCCCTGGAGCGCTCGACGTCAGCCAGCTCTTCGGTCAGGCGCTCCTGGGCTTCAGCCAGGCGAGTGGGCAGAGCGGTGCGCTCGGAACGCTTCGTGCTGAAGGGAGCCTGAGCATCGCGCAGAAGGCCGAGGTGCGTGTCGAGATCGCTGACCATCTGTGACGCTAAGCTCTTCTTAGTCGCTGGGTTGTACGTCGCGCGGCACTGCTTCAGAAGGGCGTCCCCGCGAGAGAGCGCCTCCTTCGCCGCCTTGATGCGGTTACGGAACTGTTCGGTTGCCGCGATACCGAACTGTGCGCGGGCGTAGTCCCATTCCTTTTCGGCGTCGCGTACTTCCTGATCGGCTTGGGATAGGCGATCACTCGCCTGCTGGACCGCCCTGTCGGCATCTCGCTGCGCGGCCTTGTCCTCGCGCTCGTCCCTGCGGCGCGAGATGCGCCATGCTGCCGCTTCGATTTCTGCGTCTTGTTTTTCTTCTTCTCGCTGCTTGGTCCACAGTTCGAAGAAAATGCCGATCACAAAGAGGAAACCCACGCCGAGGAATGCGAGAACGGTCTTGATTTTGTCGTACTTGGTTTCCTTTGTCAGATCCTGGTTATATGCCTCGCGGCGGGAGGCAATTTCCTCGGCCGTGTAGTAGGAGTTGCTAAGGTCGCTGATGAAGGCTGTTGGGCCCGCAGCTGCTTCCTCGGGGGTGAGCGGGGTCGACTTGTATGCCCGACGGGCTGCCGATAGTGCACTCTTAATGTAACCTTCGGTCAACACATTGCCGCGTATCAACCGAGCCATCTCGTTGCCAACGCAGTAGACGTCCGTTCCGTCCTCATATCCGACAACGTAGAGGATGACCTTGTCGTTGTGCTCGATATTGGCGAGGGTGGACTGGCACCACTTCGCCGGTTCCTGGTCGGAAAAGTTGGGGACGATGACGATGTAGACAGGAACGGAATACTTGGAGTCGAGGGATTCTGCGCGGGTCTCGATCTCCGCGCGCTGCTCGTCGCTGAGGAAGCCGTCCGAATCGGTGACGTATCCGCTCGGCGTGAGCGGCTCGGTCGCAAATGCTGGCGCGCCAACGACAAGCATCGCGGCCGTCATAACGGCTGCGATACCCATGCGTCGAATCCGTGGCACGCGATCCTCCTTGGTGAGTGGCGAACAGATAAAAATACATGATTGCGGATCATAATGTCCACATAATCTTGTAGGGTCTGTCACATTATGTCGATCTGTGATGAGTGTATACGACGATCAGGTACGGGTGACAGTTGCGCCTACACGGACGGGGGTAAGCAATGGGTCGTCGAACGCCTCCTCTAGTGTCGCACTGGCGCTGCAATCGCTCGCTCAGCGAGCGTCGTGGCGCGCGAGGCCGCTGCGCTTGCCTGCAGGGGATCTTCGTCGAGGGCTTCGCGTGCCGCGGTCATCGCTTGCTCGGCCTCGCGCATCAGCTTGTTCACGTCGAATAGAGCCGACCCTTCGTGCCTGTTCAAGTGCTCGCGAGCCCGGGTCAGGGCAGCATCGGCATTGCGGATGTCGCGCTCGGCGGTCTCTCGCGCCCCGCGCTGCGCGCCATCCTGAGTCGTCAGGGGTGCGAGCAGCGCCTCCAGCCGGAGCTCCACATCGCGCAGGCTCTCGAGAGCGCCGAGGGGGTCCTCGTCGCTGACCAGTGCCCGCTGGCCGCGGGCGATGGCAGCCTCTGCCTCGTCCAGGAGGGGAGCGAAAGAAGCGGAGGCGGAATCGAAGTTCTTCGCATCCGAGAGGGACTGAGACACGGAACCGATGGAAGCGGCGAGCTTCTCGCGGAATGTATCGAGGTCGGTCTTTGCGGAGAAAATGGCATCCGTCTGCGCGTTTGCCATGGACAGTGCGCGCTGGGCGGTATCCAGCGCCGAGGCAGTGCGGGTGGGATCGGTGTCGAGATGCGCGCCGGCCGTCTCCAACGCCGCACGAGCGGACTCCAGCAGTTGTTCCGCGCGCTGCGGATTGTCCTGGAGGGAAGCGAGCATCGAATCGGGATAGAGGCCCGCGATGCTCGTCAGCTCTTCCTTCGCGCGCTCCAGGTCAGCGAGTTCCTCGACGAGGCGCTCGCGGGCATCGGCGACCTGCGCGGGAAGCGATAGCCGCTTCTCGCTCTGTGCGGCGAACTCCTGGCGAGCATCCTGGAGCGGCGGAAGGTTCTTGTCGAGATCCTCCGTGATTGTCGAGGCGAGGCGTCGCTTGGTGTGAGCGTCTGGGGTGAGCTCTATCTGTTCGTAGGTGTCGAGGCCGCGTGCAATAGCGTCCTTTGCCGCCTCGAGGCGGCGCCCGAACTGTTCGGTCGCAGCGCTACCGAACTGCGCGCGAGCGAAGTTCCAGTCCTCTTCCGCGGCGCGCACCTGCTCCTCGGCCTCCGACAGGCGCCGCCTGGCCTCCGCAGCGGCCCTCAGGGCGTCGCGCCGCACGGTGTCCACGATCGGGGTGCGATCCTCGGCCTCCGGGGTACGATACGTGGTCTCAGTAGTGGGTTCGTCGTCTCCGTTCAATTTCCGCCCCCACACCCATACGTTGGAGACAATGGCGATCACAATGACCGCAGATATGAGGATGTTAGCGCCGCGCTTCCTCTTCTTTTCTTCCTGCTCTCTTTCTTCCCTCGCCTTTTTCTCTTGTTCCTGGCTCTTGCGGTGGCTGGCAGCTAGATCCGCGCTGAAGTCATATGAGCTGCGTAGGTCGCGAATGAAGGCCTCGGCACCTGCCGCTGCCTCTTCGGGGGGCAATGGCGTTGTTTTGTACTTGCGATGGGCGGCACTGAGCGCGCTGTCCATCATTATCCTGGTGCTGTAATCCGACATCTCCCGAGCCATTTTCGCGTCCGTGCAGAACGCATCCGTGCCATCCTCGTAGGAGACAACGTAGAGGATGCCTTTTTCGCTTGTGCGTGATTGCTTGAGGGTAGCCTCACACCAAGCGGACGGTTTCTGGTCGGAGAAATTGGGGACCACGACGACGTCGATGATCGTGTTGTACGTGGTGTAGAACGCCTGCGCGGGAGACTCGATCGTTGCGCGTTGCTCGTCGCTCAGGAAAGAGTCCGGATCGGTGACGTGTCCCTCTGTGGTGAGGGGCTCGGTTGCGAATGCGGGCGTGCCGCCGACGAGCAGCGCAACCGCCATGATGGCGACGAGGCCGAGGCGTCGGATCCGTGACACGTTGCCCTCCTGTTCGTCGGGAACTGATAAACGCTCGCTGCGGGTCACGGGGTCAGAAACTGCCGGAGGCCGACGACCATCCGGAGTCGGAGCTCCCGCTGCCCCAATCGGAGCCGCCCGACCCCCAGTCGGAACCACCGCCCGAGGCGAAGGACCAGCCGGAGCCGGAGGAGCGCGATCCGCTGCGGAAGGGATCGAAGTCATCGTCGTCGTAGTGGTGATGGTGATAGTGATGGTGAGACCCGGCGTTCGAGAACAGAGTCGACCACAGGAGGAAGTCGCCCAGCGAGGATCCGGTGAAGGATCCGTTGCCCCCCGTGGGCTGTCCCCACGTGCCGCCGACGTTCTGGATCGGCGTCGCCATGACGTTATCGGCGAGGGCGCGCGCGTTTGTTGCATGGGACATCGCAGCGTCGGGGTCCTCGTCGAGCACGTCGCGTGCGCTGCTGAGGGCGGTCTCCGCGTCGTTGAGCGTGGAACGGACATTCAGGTCGATGGCGCCTCGCCGACCCTGCACGTAGCGCTGTGCCTGGGCCACGGCCGAGTCCGCCAGGGAGATTTGCGCCTCCGCGGCGGCGTACGCCTTCTGGTAGGCCTCCTCCTTCGTGCGCAGTGGCTCGAGCGCAGCGTCGAGTGTCGCCTCGGCCATGCGAAGGTGCTCGAGAGCGGCGAGCGGATCACCGTTGTTTGCCAGCGCGGCCTGCGCCTCTTTGATCGCGGCCCGCGCGTCGGCCACCATCGGATCGAAGACGGTCGGATCCGTGTCCAGGTTGTCGACGTCTGTGATGTCCGAAGAAATGGAGCTGATCGCGGCGACGAGGCGATCGCGGATGGCGTCCAGATCGGACTTGGCGGAGAAAATCGCGTCCGTCTGGTGTTTTGCCATCGTCAGGGCGCGCAGGGCGGTGTCGAGGGCGCTTGAGGCCCGTGCGCGGTCGGTGGATACCGCCGCGTCGGCGGCGTCGAGTGCGCTGCGAGCCGAGGTAAGCAGCGCCGAGGCCTGCTCCGGATTGTCCTGGAGGGACGCGAGCATCTGCGTCGGGTACAGGGCCGCGATGGAGGTAAGCTCGGCCTTCGCACGTTCGAGGTCCGAGAGCTCTTCGGCGAGGCGTTCGCGTGCTTCGCTGATGCGCTGGGGGAGGGACGCCTGTTCGGCGCGTTTGGTTGCAAACGACGCCTGGATGGCGCTGAGCGGGTTCATGTTGGCCCCCAGGTCGGCCATGATGGCGGTGGCCAGTCGCAGTTGCTCGGCGGGTACGGGCGTCGAGTTCATCTGGGATTGTGCGCTGAAACCGCGGGAGACAGCCGCCTTACCGATGTCGATCGCTTGGGCGAAACTATCGGTGGCGCCGAGGCCGAACTGGGCACGAGCGAAGTCCAATTCGTCTGACGCCGTGCGGATCTGTTCATCGGCAGCCAGGAGTTGGCGGTTCGCTTCCTGGACCGCCCGTGCTGCGGCTTGGGCGTCAACCTGCGCCGCCTGCTGCGCGACGACCCTGTTGCGCTTCGACGAGCGTGACACGGCGAAGCCGATGACACAAAAGCCGGCGACCAGGACGATGAGGAACAAGAAGATGGCGAGGATCGCGCCCATGCCGTCGCTGGAACTGGACTCGGAGGCCCTGGAATTGCTCGACGAACCTGAGCGCGATGGGCTCGAGGAGTTTGCGTTGACGAGAGTGTCGACGAAGGCGTTGACGCCCCTGGCGCCATCGGAGGACGTCAGCGGCTTCGACGACAGCTGAGCCTCCGAGGCCCTGACCGCGCTTTGGAGCACGGACGGGGAAGTCCCGTTGTAGACGCATGCGGCGTCGTGTCGCTCAGAGTAGGCGATGACGTAGACGATGGTTCCAGCGTTCAACGATGAACGCTGGACGGTCTGCTGGCACCACGTCTGCGCATCCATGCCCGACAAGTTTGCGACAAAGACGACGGAGACGTTCATGCCGTGGGACGCAGCCTTGCTCGTGGCTGACTCGACCGACGAACGGTCGGAGTGAGACAGCCATCCGTCTGGGTCTGTCACGCTTCCGTTGACGCTCAGGGGGGAGGCAGCGAAGGACGGGAGTCCGAGTGCAAGCAGTAACGTGGTCAGCACAGCGACGAGGCTGAAGCGGCGGAATCGTGACACTGGGTCCTCCTGCGAAGTGGCGAACAGAGAAACATACATCACGCCACACGGTCCTGTCGAGCATGTGACGAAACCAGCGTCGCGTGATTGTTGCCCTGGGGTCAGTCTACGTGAAAGTTGGCTCTTCCTGGGATGAGCGGTGCTGTTCGCTACAGGCGACGGCCCGTCTCCCACGCGCACGGGGAGAGCGCCCTATGATAGGGGGAGCCCATTGGGCTCACAGACTATTGAGAGAAGGAGGGGACTATGCCCACCGGTAAAGTGAGGTTCTTCGACGCGGATCGCGGTTTCGGTTTCATCGCAGGAGACGACGGGGCGGATGTCTTCCTCCACTCGTCCGCGCTGCCGGCCGACCACCCCAACCCCCGAGTGGGTGCTCGCGTGGAGTATTCGGTCGCTGACGGACGCAAGGGACCGCAGGCCCTGAGCGTGCGCTTCCTGAAGGAGACAGCTTCCGTTGCCCGAGCCAAGCGCCGCAAGCCGCAGGCGATGGTGCCCGTCGTCGAGGACCTGATCAAGCTCCTTGACTCGTCGAGTGCCGCCCTGCGTCGCGGATCGTACCCGGACAACGCGACCAAGATCGCGAAGGTGCTGCGCGCCGTCGCAGAGGAATTTGATGCCTAAAACTGTGGCCCGTGTGCGGGCAGTGAAGAAGGACGCCGTCCTCGAGGGCGCCGTCGACGTCGCGCGCGCTGGCGCCGAGGCCGTGGCCCATCCGCGTCCCGTCGGCGATCACGTCGGCTTCGAGATGGTGTCGGAACGCCTGGGCACCCACTATTTCGCGTCGACTGACGCGGGGTACGTGGGCTGGTGCTGGGCCGTCACGGTCGCGCGCGTGCCGCGCGGGCGCGTCGCCACCGTGTGCGAGGTCGATATGACTCCTCGCGAGGGTGCGCTTCTCGCCCCCGAGTGGGTGCCGTGGGAGGAACGCCTGCGTCCCTCGGATATTTCGCGTGACGACGTCCTGCCCTACAAGGCGGAGGACGAGCGCCTCGAGCAGGGGTTCGAGGACACGAGCGATGACCCGGATCTGCCGATCGTGCGCGAGCTTGGCCTGGGGCGAGCCCGCGTCCTGTCGCAGGAGGGGCGCGATCAGGCGGCTAAGCGCTGGTACGATTCCGAGCGCGGGCCGAAGTCGGGGCGTCGCCCGCGTAACACCTGCTCTTCGTGCGGCTTCCTCATGAAGATGAGCGGCGACATGCGCACCATGTTCGGCGTGTGCGCGAACGAGTGGGCCACCGACGACGGGGCCGTCGTGTCCCTGGATCACACGTGTGGGTCCCACTCGGAGACCGACGTCCCCAAGAACGGCACGGCATGGCCGGTGCGCCCGTCGCGCATCAACGAGGGGGCGCTCGATGCGGAGCCGATGCCGCGCGTGTCGGAGGAGTCGAAGGCGGACGAGGCCGCGACGGGCGAGGCGGACGAGGCCGGAGCATCGGCGGCTTCCGAACAGGCCGACTGACGCCCGCTTCCGTGATGAACTGAGAGAAAGCATCCGAGACCAGGTCTCGGGTGCTTTCTCAACAAGTGGGCATACGGCGATTTTGTTTGCGTGCTCGCCCCCAAGCAGGCACGATTGTTCAGTGAGCACACAAGAAAAAACCGCCCCATCCCACGGCGGCTTCGCACAGTCACTTGATTCGTTCTTCCAGATTTCCAAGCGCGGCTCGACGATCAGTCACGAAATCCGCGGTGGATTTGTCACCTTCT
>JAHYYD010000053.1:9903-10972 GCA_019425105.1 Actinomycetota bacterium | reverse complement strand
GACTGGGATCGCGTCGGCGTCACCGTCGAGCGCGGAGCAGCCATCGGCGCGCGCGCCGTCTGCGTGGCCCCCGTTCGTATTGGCGCGTGGGCCTCGGTCGGCGCGGGCGCGGTCGTCACGTCAGACGTCGCCCCCTACGCTCTCGTCGTCGGTGTCCCCGCGCGCCGCGTCGGGTGGGTCGGCGAGGCCGGGGTGCCCCTCGTGGCCGCCGACGACACCGCCAGCGAGGCCGGGGACCGCACGTGGGTGTGTCCGGCCTCGGGACGCCGCTACGTCGAGCGAGACGGTGCCCTATCGCCCGAGAAACCCCAGGCCTCGTCCCCTCATGCCGATGAGATGCCCGCCCACACCCGTGAGGACCAGCAGTGACGCAGCCGTTCATCCCACCCGCACGCCCGCTCATCGGCGAGGAGGAGATCGACGCGGTCGCGGCCGTCATGCGCACGGGCATGATCGCCCAGGGCCCGCAGGTGGCAGCCTTCGAGGACGAGTTCGCCGCTGCACTCGTGCCCGGAAATCGAGCCGTCGCGGTCAACTCGGGGACCTCCGCCCTGCACCTGGGACTGCTCGCCGCGGGAATCGGGCCGGGCGACGAGGTCATCGTCCCCTCCTTCACCTTCGCGGCCACAGCGAACTCGGTGGCCATCACGGGCGCGACCCCCGTCTTCGCCGACATTGACCCGCTCACCTTCACGCTCTCCCCGGCCGCCGTCGAAGCCTCGATCACTGAGCGTACGCGCGCCATCATGCCCGTCCACCTCTACGGACACCCCGCGCCCATGGACGCTCTCCAGGCGATTGCCGACGCGCATGGACTCATGGTCTTCGAGGACGCTGCCCAGGCCCACGGCGCGAGCCTGCACGGGCGCGCGGTCGGCTCCTTCGGCACCTTCGCGGCCTTCTCCTTCTACCCGACGAAGAACATGACCAGCGGCGAGGGCGGCATGGTCACCTCCGCCGACCCCGGCATCATCCGAGGCGTGCGCCTCGCACGCAACCAGGGCATGGAGACGCGCTACGCCAACGAAATCGTGGGCCTCAACAACCGCATGACCGACATCCACGCGGC
>JAHYYD010000053.1:0-9803 GCA_019425105.1 Actinomycetota bacterium | reverse complement strand
GCTACGCCAACGAAATCGTGGGCCTCAACAACCGCATGACCGACATCCACGCGGCCATCGGGCGCGTGCAGCTCACCAAGGTCGAGGCTTGGACGCACGCGCGTCAGGACAACGCGGCGTTCCTGGACGCACACCTGCGCGGCGTCACCGTCCCGCACGTTGCTCCCGGCGCCACCCACGTCTACCACCAGTACACGATCCGCGTGGCCGAGGACCGCGATGGCTTCGCCGACGCCCTGCGCGAGGAGTACGGCGTCGGATCGGGCATCTACTACCCGATCCCGAACCACGAGCTGCCTTCCCTGGCCCGCTTCGCCCCCGACGTGGAGCTGCCCGCCACGCGCGAGGCCGCGGATCAGGTGCTCTCCCTGCCGATCTACCCCTCCCTGACTTCCGGCGAGCTGGAACGCATCGTGGAGGGCGTCAACGCGCTCGCGGAAGCGGGGGCCTGACATGGCCATTCGGCTGGGAATCCTTGGCATCGGCTCGATGGGCCGACACCACGTGCGCAACGCCCGCGCGACCGCCGGCGTGGAGCTCGTCGCCCTCGCTGACCCGGGCGGCGACCGCTTCGGCGTTGCCGGTGACCTGCCCGTGCTGGGCGGCGTCGAGGAGCTGATCGAGGCCGGGATTGACGCCGCGATCATCGCCGCGCCCACCGCCCATCACGAGGCCGCAGCCCTGGCGCTCGCCGAGGCTGGGGTGCACACCCTCGTCGAAAAGCCCCTCGCCACGAGCGTGGAGGCGGGCCGCCGGATCCGCGACGCCTTCGCCGCCGCGGGCCTCGTGGGCGCCGTCGGCTACGTCGAGCGCTGCAACCCGGCGCTCATCGACATGCGTCGGCGGATTGCGGAGGGTCAGCTCGGCGAGATCGAGCAGATCGCGACGCGCCGCCAGTCGCCCTTCCCCGCCCGCATCAGCGACGTCGGCGTCGTCAAAGACCTGGCCACGCACGACGTGGACCTGGCCGCCTGGGTGGCGGGTGCCCCCTACGAGAGCATCTACGCGCGCACGTCCGCGCGCTCGGGGCGAGTGCACGAGGACATGATGGTCGCCTCGGGCGTGCTTGCCGGCGGCATCCTCGTCAATCACCTCGTCAACTGGCTAACCCCCTACAAGGACCGCACGACGATCGTGACGGGGGAACGCGGCGCACTCGTCGCCGACACCGCGATGGGGGACCTGACCTTCTACGAGAACGGTCATGCGCCCCTGCAGTGGGACGCGATCGCCGCGTTCCGCGGGGTCAGCGAGGGGCAGGTCGTGCGCTACGCGCTCACCAAGCGCGAACCCCTCGCCCTCGAACACGAGCGCTTCCGCGACGCGATCCTCGGCGTGGCCAGCGAGCACGTCACCATGGACGAGGCCCTGGACAACCTGTGCGTCGTCGAGGCCATCTTGTCCTCGGCAGCGTCCGGGCGTTCCGTCGACCTGTAGGGTGGTGCGCTACCGCGTGAGGTCGTCGTAGATCGCACGTAGCTGCACGGTTGCGCCTCGTAGTGAGCGCTCGCGCGTCACCCAGTCCCGGCACGCCGCCCCGCGATCCGCGCGCTCGTCCGGCGACCACGCCAAGGCCTCGTCGATGGAGCGGGCGAGGGCATCCGGGGTACGTGCGGCGGCGAGCATCGAGGCCCCCGGCGCGATCATCTCCGGCGTGCCTCCCGTGGAATAGGCGATGACGGGAACGCCGCACGCCTGCGCCTCGAGCAGGACGAGGCCGGCCGCTTCCTGCCTGCCTTCCGTCGGCTTCGTGGGCAGGACCAGGACGTGGGCGCGGCGCATCCAGTCTCGCACCCCCTCGCGATCCAGTCGGCCCGTGAACGACACGTGCGCGGGCGCGTGCGCGCGCAGTGCGGGTGCCAGTGGCCCGTCGCCGACGAAAACCAGGCGGTGCGGGCGACGCCCCACCAGAGTCGACGAGGCTCGGGCCAGGTCGCCTGCGCCCTTGAGGCGGCTGAGCGCACCCACAAACAGGACGATAGGTTCCTCGCGCGTTTCTGTCGCGTTCGGGGCGGGCGTCCACCAGCGTGTGTCCACGCCCTGATAGTGCACGCTCAGCCGCTGCGGGTCGGCCCCCGCGCCCAGTGCGACGTCCGCCAGGTATCGGGAGACAGCCAGCAGCCGGCTTGCGCCCTCGAAGGCGGCCGTACGGTTGCGCGCGTTCCACGCGGCCCCCACGCCGCGCCCAAGCCTCGGGTAGGCGTCCCCGCCGTGCAGCGTCACCACGAGGGGCGTGCCCGTCTCCCGCGCGGCGCGCACGGCCGGCAGAGACCAGGTCGCCTGCTGCTGGTGAATGACGTCCGGACCCCACGCGGCGATCACGCGGCGCATCCGGCCCAGGCCTCGTGCCTGCGCCGCGAGTCGAAGCGGGAGCGGGCCGCCGAGCGCGCGGGGGGCCGCCTCGACGATCGGGAGCGTGACGGCCGGATCGGCGATGCGCGCCGCGAGTGTGAAGACCCACCAATCGAGCTCCGGCATCGCGAGGGCGTGTGAGAGCGCGAAGTAGGTCGGGGGAACCAGGAGGGTTCCCTTCGTCAGGGCGACCCTCACGAGTTCCACCCGGCGGCGGGCGCGGAGCGGGGAGTGGGCATGTCACCATCCTAGGGGCAAGCCGCGCGCCCCAGGTGATTAAATGAATCCATGACGAACGCACCTGCCCGCTCTGCCCGCTCGGGCGTCTTCGCGCAGGTGCTCACCCTCCTCGGCGGTACCCTCCTCGCCCAGGTCATCGCCTTCGTCGCCCAGATCGGCATCGCCCGCCTCTACACGGACACGGACCTGGGCTACCTGGGCATCTTCACCTCCGCGGCCACGCTCGGCGCGGCCGTCGCGGGCACCCGCTTCGACCTCAGCATCGTGCTGCCCGCCCCCGGCGACGAGGCCTCGGCCCGTTCCCTGGCCCGCCTGGCCTCGCGCTGCGCGGCAGTCGCCTCCGCGCTGGCCACCCTCTGTGCTGCTGCCGCCTGGCCGTGGGTGAGCGCGCGCTACGGGGCCGCGCTCGCGGGCTGGATGCTCGCCGTCGGCGTGTCCGTCCTGTTCCTGGCGCAGGGGCAAGTGTGCTCGTACTGGCTGACCCGCCACCGCCGTTTTCAGGCGATCGCGAGCTCCTCGGTCGTGCGCTCTCTCGGGATCGCGGCCCTGCAGCTGCTGTGCGGTTTCCTGGCTGGCGGTGGCCTGGGTGCCGCCATCGGTGCGACGATCGCTGGCCAGGGCCTTGCCGTCGCCTACCTGTCGTGGCGCGCACGCGACGCCCGCGAGCGCGAGGCAGAGGATCCGACCCTGCGCGAGGTGGCCTCTCGCTACCGCAAGATGGCGCTCGTCGGCGTGCCCAACGTTGTCGTCGATGCGGTGCGCACGAGCGCGATTCCTCTGCTGATTGCCACGTATTCCGTGGCTTCGCTCGGACAATTCAACATGGCGTGGTTGGCCCTGCAGGCCCCGGTCGCCCTCATCGCGGGGGCGCTGTCGCAGGTGTATCTGCCGCGCCTGTCGGACACCCCACCCGGTGAGATGACACGCGTCGTCGTGCGGGTCGGCGGCCTTGCGCTGGCATGCTCGATCCCCGTGTTCGCCCTGCTCGCGGGGGCGAGCCCCGAGATCTTTCCCCTTGTCTTCGGGGCGCGCTGGGAGGCGGCCGGATACTTCGCGCGCTCCCTGGCCCCCTGGCTGGCCCTCACGGTCGCGACCTCGCCGCTCTCAAACGTGTTCGTCGCGACCTACCACCAGCGCCGCATGCTGGCCTTCGCGTGCGTGTACTGTGCGGTGCCGCTGATCTGGCTCGCGTGCAGCCCCTACGGCGTGGAGACCACGGTCGCCGTGCTGGGGGCCCTGATGGCCGTGTTGTTGGTGGGGATGCTCGTCATGGCTGTCGTGACGGCACGCGCTTACGACCGCGGGGACGGCGCGCGGCCTCGGACCGTGTGAAACCCCCACCCGGCCTCGCGGAACCCCCACCCGGCCTCGGACCGCGTGAAACGCCCACCCGGCCTCGTGAAACCCCCACCCGGCCTCGTGAAACCCTTGCGAAACAGGCGATCTAGCGGCCTCGTGACACACCCGACCGGCCTTGTGACACACCTCTTCTTCCCCAAAAGTCGCATGCAATTCCCATGTGGTCCATTTCTGCGTAAGGTTAAAAACCTTGATATTCTGCCATTTTTAGGAATGCTAAGAAAAGTTAGTGAACCCAAATTACCTGCGAGATTTTGGGGGAACTATCGATGTGTCGCTCGCGCGGCGAGGGCTCGCTCGTAGGCCTCGCGCAGCCGCGCGGCACCCTCCTCCCACGTGGGGATCGCCGGGGACGTGAAGGCATCAATGTCCGCCCGCGTGATGCGCTCCAGCGCGCGCACGAGGTCGCGCTCGGGATCCTCGAGCACCCACGTATCGGCCTGATCGCCCAGGTATCGGCGGGCCTCGGACAGGGGAGAACACAGCGCGGGGGTGCCGGCCGCGAAGGCCTCCATCATCTTGTTGGGCGTGGACAAGCGGTGCGACATGCACCCGGACTCGATGAGGCACAGCGCCACGTCAGCCCCGCGCGTCATCGCGAGCACCTGGTCCGGCTCCACGGGAGGCAGGCGGTGAATGGTCGGGTGTGCGGCGGCCGCGCGCTCGACCTCGTCCAGCAGGGCGCCCTCCCCGACGAAGACTACGTGCGCCCCCACCTGAGCGAAGGCGCGCAGAATCAGGGGAATGTTGCGCCCCGGCGCCAGGTATCCCGAATGCAGGTACAGGAGCTCGCCCTCCGGGATCCCCAGCCGCGCCCGCAGGTCGATAACCCCGCCCGTCCCCGTCGGCGCGTTCGTCACGACGACCGGTTCGACGCCCGGGTAGGCCTCGCGGTACCACTGTGCGATCGACTCATTCACCACGGACACCACGTCCGCGCGGCGGATATAGCGGCGCTCGATGGCGCGCTGGAGGCGCTGGCGCAGCCCCGCCGACCCCACCGTCTCCGTCTCCAACTCGTGCGCGTTGTAAGCAAATACCGCGCCCGTGCGCCGCGCCAACGCGTGTGCGAGCGGCAGCAGGAAGAGGTTCTGCGCGGAGACGGCCGCAACGCGCTCCCTCGCGAACCGCCGGTACACGCGAGCGCCCCACGCCCCGACGACCCTCACCCCGCCCAGGGGCGCGCCCAGGGAAGCCCCCCGGATCCGAGTGAGGCGCACGGTGGGGGCCACGGCCTCGTCCGTGGGCAGGCCCCCCTGGTCGATGCCGACGACGTGCGTCTGTGAAAAGAGCGGGGACAGCGAACGCGCGATCTTCACCAGTCGGCCGGGTGAGGCCAGGTTCGACGGGTAGAGCAGAAGGTTGAGCGCGCGATCCACGCCCCCATTGTAGGTGGGGCGGGGCACTACACTGGAGGGGAACAACGAGGCCGGAGACGGAAAGGGGACCCCATGCGCATCGCGGTCGTCGGCATGGGCAAGATCGGTCTACCGCTGGCGGTGCACTACGCGCGCGGCGGGCACACCGTCGTCGGCGTGGACGTGAACCCCCGCGTGGTCGCCCTGATCAACGGGGGAGAAGAACCCTTCCCGGGCGAGGCGCACCTCGCCGAGTACCTGCCCCCGCTCGCATCCTCCGGTGCCCTGCGCGCCACGACGCAGTACGCCGAGGCGATCCCCGGGGCCGACGCGGTCGTCATGGTCGTGCCCCTCGTCGTCGACGATGAGAGCCGTCCCGACTTCACCATCATGGACGCCGCGACCCGCTCTATGGCTGAGCACCTGACGCGCGGCACCCTCGTCTCCTACGAGACGACCCTGCCCGTGGGCACGACCCGCGGACGCTACAAGCCCCTCATCGAGGAGGTCTCCGGCCTGGTTGAGGGCCGCGACTTCGACGTCGTCTTTTCGCCCGAGCGCGTCCTCACCGGACGGGTTTTCGCCGACCTGGCGCGCTACCCGAAGCTCGTGGGTGGACTGAGCGAGGCCGGCGAGGCGCGCGGCGTTCGCTTTTACGAGGCCGTCCTGTTCTTCGACGAGCGCGACGACCTGCCGCGCCCCAACGGCGTGTGGCCCATGGGTAGCGCCGAGGCAGCCGAGATGGCCAAGCTCGCCGAGACCACGTACCGGGACGTCAACATCGGCCTGGCCAATCAGTTCGCGCGCTATGCGGATGCTGTCGGCATCGATGTCGCGCGCGTGATCGAGGCGTGCAACTCTCAGCCCTACTCACACATCCACCGGCCCGGCATCGCTGTCGGCGGTCACTGCATCCCCGTCTACCCGCGCCTGTACCTGGCCGGGGACCCCGAGGCGACCGTCGTGTCTGCCGCCCGCGCAGCCAACGCCGCCATGCCCGCCTACGCGGTCGCGCGCGCCGCAGCCCTCCTGGGATCCCTGTCGGGCCTGCGCGTCGCCGTCCTGGGTGCCGCCTACCGCGGCGGGGTCAAGGAAACCGCGTTCTCGGGCGTCTTCGGCGTCTTCGGCGCGTTGCGCGAGGCTGGGGCGCAGGTCAGCGTTCACGATCCGCTCTATTCCGACGAGGAGCTGGCAGCCTTCGGCTGGGAGGCCTACCACCTCGGCGAGGCCGTGGACGTCGCCATCATCCAGGCCGACCATGCCGCCTACCGGGACCTGACCCCCGCGGACCTCCCGGGCGTGCGACTCCTCGTCGACGGCCGCGCCATCACCTCGCCCGAGGCCTGGGTGGGCACCCCGCGCATCACGATCGGCGGGGGAACCAACCCCACATGCTAGTCACTCTGGCGACCCGAACCTTTACACCCGAGCCCACGGCCGCAGCGCTGCGCCTCGGGGCCCTCGCACGCGCGCTCGCGGCGGGCGGCGATACGGTCCGGGTCCTCACCTCGCGCCTGGCGCCCTCCGTCGCCCGCGACGCCCGAGAAGCCGAGGAAACCCGAGCCTCCGAGAACGCCAGCGGTGACGCAGGGGAGCGCCCCGGCCTCGTCGAGGTGCACCGTGCCCCCGTCCTGCGCGACCGCACGGGCGCGGTGCGAGGATACGTCTCCTACATGTCCTTCGACCTGCCCCTCCTCGCCCGGCTCCTCGTCGGCCCCCGCCCCGATGTCGTCGTCTGTGAGCCCCCGCCCACGACCGGTGTCGCCGTGCGCCTCGCATGCGCGCTCCGCCGCGTTCCCTACGTGTACTACTGCGCCGACATCGTCTCGGACGCGGCCGCGCTCGCGGGGGTTCCCGGCCTGGTCGTGCGCACGGTAGCTGGCCTGGAGTCCTTCGCGCTGCGGGGTGCGCGCCGCGTCATCGCTGTTTCTGACGGGGTTGCGAGTCGCGCCCGTGAGCTGGGTGCCCGCGACGTTGCGGTCGTCCCCAACGGCGTGCGCGTGCCCGAGGCCGTGGCCACCGGGGTGCCCGACGGCTTCCCCGCCGGCTCAGGTCCCGTCTTCGTCTACGCGGGCACGGTCGCCCAGTGGCTGGCCCCCGAGGTCTTTGTCGACGCCTTTGAACGTGCGCGCGGGCGGCTCGGGGATGCGCGCCTCGCGTTCGTGGGGCAAGGGAGCGGATGGGACGCCCTCGCGGAACGTTCGCGGGGCGTGGCCGGCGTCGAGATGATCCCCGCCGTCAGCGCTGAGGAGGCCGACCGGTGGATGGCACGAGCCACCGCCACGCTCGCCTCGCTGCGCCCGGGCGGTTACGACTACGCCTACCCCACGAAGATCCTCGCCTCCCTCGCGCAGGGAACCCCCGTCATCTACGCCGGGCCCGGGCAGGCTGCTCGAGACGTCGAGCAGAGCACCCTCGGCGTCGCGTGCTCTCTCGATGCCGATGAGATTGCCGAGGCCATGGTTGCTCTCGCGTCGGGGGCCGCCTCGTGGGTCGGACGCGATGGAGCACGCACCTGGGTGCGCGAGCACCGGTCGGTCTCGGCCTCGTCGCGCGCAGCAGCCGCGGTGGTGCGTTCGGCGCTTTAGCCTCCGGGGAGGCGAAGGGGCTCGTGCGAGGACCAGGCCTCGTCTCACATGCGGAAAAGCAATCGTTTTAGTTCGCATCAGTTTATGTATGTAACTATTTTCATGTTTACAGTTACACCATAAGTACCTAGAATCGCGACTGTCACATCAGCAACTTGAAGGATCACTATGCGCTTCTCGTGGAGGACCATCGTTGCCGGGCTCGTCCTGGCCCTCGGTGCCGCCGTATCGGCCCTCGTGCCGCCGGCGCACGCAGCTGGCATCACGATCGCCATTGACCCCGGTCACGGCGGCTCAGACCCTGGTGCGGTCGCCAACGGCCTGCGTGAAAAGGACCTGACCCTCGCGGTCTCCCTGGCCTTGAAGGAAGAACTGGAAAGCTATGACGGCGTGCGCGTCGTCATGACCCGCACGACGGACACTCGTCCCTCGGAAAACACCAGCGCCGACCTGTCGAGCCGCGTCGACATGGCAGCTGCGGCGGATGCGGACGCCCTCGTCTCCATCCACTTCAACTCGGGTTCGCCCATCGCGAACGGTGCCGAGGTCTGGTACGGGAACTCCTCCTCGTACAACTACGGCACCCACACGCAGGGACGTACCCTGTCCAATGCCATCCAGAAGCAGCTCACCAGCCTCGGGCTGGCTGACCGTGGCATCAAGACACGCGACAACCCCTACTACGACTACCCGGACGGCTCCACCGGCGACTACTACGCGATCATCCGCCAGGCCCGCGAAGAGAACATGACTGGCATCATCGTCGAGCACGCCTTCGTAACCTCCGCGTCCGACGCCGCACTCCTGCACGACGCGAACTTCGTGCGCTCAATCGGCATCGCCGATGCCACCGGCATCGCCCAGGCGTACGGCCTGAGCAAGGGCACCTGGCGAGCAGACGGCAACTCCTGGAGCTTCATCTCCAACGGCATCGCCAAGACCGGCTGGTTCTCCACCGGCGGCCGCTGGTACTGGGCGGGTGCCGACAAGCGGACGATCCGCGGCTGGTCCACGATCAATGGACGCCGCTACTTCTTCGACGACTCCACCGCCATGGTGACGGGTTGGAAGCTGGAAGACGGCAAGTGGTACTACCTGCGTCCCGACGGCGATATGGCCACCGGATGGGTGAAGGACGGCGGCTCCTGGTACTTCCTCGGCTCCGACGGTGTCATGGCCACCGGCTGGCTCAAGGACGGTGACAACTGGTACTGGCTCCGCGCCAACGGCGCGGCCGCGATCGGCTGGACCAACGTTGACGGCGCCTGGTACCTCTTCGAAGACGACGCGCGCATGCTCACCGGCTGGCAGCTGACTGAGGATGACAACCGCTGGTACTACATGCGGCCCAATGGTCAGATGGTCACCGGCTGGCTCCTGGACGGCGGCACGTGGTACTACCTGGACGGTGACGGTGCTATGATGACCGGCTGGGTCAAGGTCGGTGGCACCTGGTATCACATGCAGTCCTCCGGCGCGATGAGCACCGGCTGGCTCCTCGATGGCGCCTGGTACTGGCTGGACCCGAACTCGGGTGCTATGGCGACCGGCACGGTCACCGTTGAGGGCCGCGCATCCAACTTCGCTTCCTCTGGCGCCTGGCTGGGCTACGCGGATGGCAGCGGTGCTCCTGCGGCTTCTCGTTCGGCCGATCGTAGCGCCTCCGTGACGAACGCCGCGGGTCAGCGCCTCATCATGAGCGCGCCGACCGCCTCGCGCTCCGAGGTCATCGACGCGATGGAAGACGCCTGGGACCAGGTGGGCTACAGCTACCCGAGCGCGCTCGCTGCCGGCGGTGCGCCGACGATCCGTGACTTCGCGTCCATCGTCTACGACGAGGCCGTGGCCGAGGGCGTGTCCCCCGAGCTGGTCTTCGTCCAGGCCATGAAGGAGACGGGCTGGCTGC
>JAHYYD010000052.1:1873-10978 GCA_019425105.1 Actinomycetota bacterium | reverse complement strand
ATCACGGCGAAGAAACCCCACAGGACGCCGATCCGCGCCCCGACGTCCGACAGGCTTGCCCCGTCCAGGCTCACCTCCTGAATCGCGGTGATCGCCCAGTACGCGGGGGACAGGCGCGCGGCGTGCTGCGCCCAATCCGGGAACGAAGAGACCGTGGAGAAAGACCCGCCGATTCCCGCCGCCAGCATGCCGATGATGTTCGACAACGACAGGGCCGCGTCGCGGCTGCGCGACCACAGCGCGAGCGTGACGCCGAGCGCCGACAGGACCGCGGAGAAACTGAGAAGAACCGCAGCGAGCGCGACGAGGGATCCGGTCGGTCGATACCCGAAGATGAGGGCGCCGAGCGCGAGGACGACTGCGATCTGGATGGTCTGCATGAGGAAGGCGACCAGGGCCTTGCCCGTTAGGATGGACGCGCGCGAGGTGGGGGAGGCCTCGAGGCGCTCCCAGGTGCCCCACGAGCGCTCGTTGAAAAATGATCCGATGATGTTCTGCACGGCCAGGAACGAGAAGAGGATCGCGATCGATGGGACCGCCTGCTCGGCACCCGTGACGCCGGTGTAGCCGTCGGCCAGGAGCATCGACTTGAACGCCGGCATCATGAAGGGGATCAAGACGAGGGGGATGACCGTCAGGATGAGCGTGGGTGCCGGGTCGGTGAGCTGTAGGCGGATGTTCAGGCGGGTCATGGCCCCGATTTGCTTAAGCTGCGACATGGTCATTCTCCTTGATGATCTGCAGATATGCGTTGTGCAGGCTGGCATGCGTGATGCGGACGTCGGTCAGGCGCGCGCCTTGGAGGGCGGGCGAGGCCAGGGCTTCGCCGATCTGCGAACCCGGGTCGGCCTCGTCCCCGATGTGTCGGAGGGCCGTCCCGTCGGCGTCCCACCCGTTGATCGAGGGAACGGGGCGATCGAACTCGAGGGTGACCTCGGCGCGCCCGTGGCTGGAAATGATTTCCTCGAGCGTGCCGCTCGCGACGATTCGCCCCTCGTTCAGGATCGCGATGTCGGAGCCGAGCTCCTCGAATTCCGCCAGGTAGTGCGAGGTGTAGACGACGGCCGCGCCCTCGTCGGCGAGCTGGCGGACCGCGCGCAGGATCCGGCTGCGCGCCTCCACGTCCGCGCCGACGGTCGGCTCGTCCATAAAGACCAGGCGCGGGCGGTGCATGATCGCCATGCCCGCGTGGAGCCTGCGCTGCTGCCCGCCCGACAGGTGCGAGGCGCGCTGGCCTCGCTTCTCTGTGAGGCCGAGGAGGTCCATGACCTCGCCCGCGCGGGAGGCCGACTCGCGTCGGCCGAGTCCGTGCAGCTCGCCGAAGGCTGCCAGATTCTGGGCGACGCTCAGGTCGGGGTAGATGC
Organism: Actinomycetota bacterium; assembly: GCA_019425105.1. GTDB lineage: Bacteria > Actinomycetota > Actinomycetes > Actinomycetales > Actinomycetaceae > Pauljensenia. Next base: position 9,614 of record JAHYYD010000052.1, on the reverse strand, counting down.
CCAGCTCCTGGGGTGCGTACCCGATCAGTCGTGCGGCCTCGGCGGATGCGGTGCGGTGGCCGCAGATGGATGCGGTCCCCGAGTCGGCTCGGCGCAGTCCGCACAGGATCGTGATGAGCGTGGACTTGCCCGCTCCGTTTCGTCCGAGTAGTCCGAGGACCTGACCGGGTTCGACGCGCAGGTCGACCCCGCGCAGGACCTCGTGAGTGCCGTAGCTCTTGCGGATTCCCCGGGCGTCCAGGCCCGGAGCGTGTGGATGTGACACGGTGATTCTCCCATCGGTTAACGCTGTTAACTTTGTGTCGCGAGTAAGGTTAACAGTGTTAACTTGCGGGTGCAAGGTGGTGTTGCGTGCCGGGGAAAACTGCTGATTTGCTGCGTTTTTCTGACAATCTGTCGCTGCGTGGGGGAAGCAAGCGGCCCTACACTGTCTGCGCGAGGCCTGAAGGAGGAGCGAAAGTGCCAGGTCTGGAAACCTACGACGCGATCATGCTGCTGTCCTACGGTGGCCCGAACGGCGAGGAGGACGTCCTGCCGTTCATGCGCAACGCAACGCGTGGCCGCGGAATCCCCGACGAGCGCCTGCTCCAGGTCGCCGCCCACTACAAGCGCTTCGGCGGCGTCTCGCCCATCAACGCCTGCAACCAGCGCCTGATCGCCGACCTCTCCGCGGAGCTTGCCAGGCGCGGGCACGACATTCCCGTCGGGTGGGGAAACCGCAACTGGCACCCCTTCGTCGCCGAAGGCCTCGACGAGCTCGCGGGGGCTGGTGCCCGGCGCATCCTCGTCCTGCCCACGTCCGCCTACGCCTCGTACTCGGGATGTCGCCAGTACCGCGAAGACCTCGCCGAGGCCGCGGCTGCCCTGCGCGAGAAGTGGGGTGCCATCGTCCTGGGCGCCGAGGACAGCGCCGACAACCCCGACGCCGACATCATCCTGGACAAGGTCCGCCCCTACTACTCGGCCCCCGGCATGGCGAGCGCGCAGATCGCATCCATCCGGCGCGCGTGGGAGGCCCTCGCGGCGCGCGGCGTCGACGCGGACGGGATCCGTCTGATCTTCGTCACCCACTCCATCCCCGTGAGCATGGAAGCTGGGTCCTCGCCCTTCCCCTTCCGTCCCTCGATCGACGAGGCCGCGGCGGCCTCGGACGGTCACGTTGAGCAGCAGGGGAGTGCGGCGTCGTCGGAAGCGGGAACCCCTGCAACCGAAATCAGCTACGTCGCCCAGCATCACGCCCTCATCCAAGCGATCATGCCGGAGCTGAGGCGCGTCCTCGGGCGTGCGGATCTGGGCTACGACCTCGTGTATTGCTCCCGGTCGGGACCCCCGCAGGCCCGCTGGCTCGAACCCGATATCAACGATTTCCTCGAGGAGATCGCGGCCGACGAGAACCCGCTGACCGGCACTGTCGTCGTCCCCATCGGCTTCATCTGCGACCACATGGAGGTCGTCTACGACCTCGACACCGAGGCGAAGGAGACCGCTGCGCGCCTGGGGATCCCCTACGAGCGCGCAGACACCGTCGCGACGGATCCGGCCTTCGTGTCCTCCCTGGTCGACGTGCTCGAAGAGCGCGCCGCTCAGGCGCGTGGCGAGCAGCCCGTTCCCGTCACCGTGACGGGTACCGGCCCCTTCCATAGCGTCTGCCCGAGCGACTGCTGCCTCTCCCCGGCACGCCCCGGCCACGCCTCGTCCGCTGGTGCCAGCGCCCACCCCGGCGCCGCACACGCCCCTCATTCTTCCGGCGCGCCCGCCCGAGCCGCCGGTCAATCAGCCACAACCCAGGAGGACTCTATGTCTACCCCGCATCCCCACGCCGCCCGGCCGCCCGAGCAGAATCCGGAGAACCCGGGACATCCCGCGGGAGTGCCGGACCGTGTCGGTGAGCACGCCGCGCGCCACCAGGCCCGCCACGCGGGCACCGAGGCGACGCCCCACTCGCACGCTGCGCACGCCCGAGTCACCGACCCGCGCGACGCGACGGACGTCGACTTCGACGAGGTCAACAACAAGCAGCACTACGCCCTCTACTCCGTGTTCGTGCTCGGCGAGTCCCTGCCTGCCGACGACGGCGAGCGCGGCCGTATTATCGCCGAGTCCCTGGACTACGTGAAGGGTGCGGGCGCGGAAATCCGCGGCTTCTACGACGTGTCCGGCTTCCGTGCCGAGGCAGACCTGATGGTGTGGTGGCTCGACGACGATCCCGAGGTCCTGCAGGATGCCTATCACCGCCTGCGCGCCAGCGCGCTCGGCAAGTTCCTGGATCCCGTGTGGTCCTGCATGGGCCTGCACACCCCCGCCGAGTTCAACAAGCGCCACATTCCCGCTTGCTTCGGCGGTGTCGCGCCCCGCGACTGGGCGATGGTCTACCCCTTCGTGCGCTCCTACGACTGGTACCTCAAGGCCCCCGAAGAGCGCGCCCGCATCATGGCCGAACACGGCCGCAACGGTTTCGCACAGTACCCGGACGTCAAGGGCTCGACCCTGTCCGCCTTCGGCTTCTCCGACTACGAGTGGGTACTCGCGTTCGAGGCGGACAGCCTGGACCGCCTGGAGGGCGTCATGCACGCCCAGCGCTACACCGAGGCGCGCCTCTACGTACGCGAGGACACCCCGTTCTTCACGGGTCCGCGTGTGAGCCTCGGCGAGTGGGCGGAGCGCCAGCCCCGCGCATAAGACCCTCTGATCTGCAAGCCAGCCCCGGCCTCGTCCCTGAGAAAAGGAACGAGGCCGGGGCTGCGTGTGTCGCGCTCACGCCGCGTGGGCGGTGCGCCCTACTTGCCCGGGAAAAGCAGCGGTAAGTTGTGCTCGACCTGGTTGGCGATCGAGGTCATTGAGTGGGTTTCGCCGTCGTCGATCCACAGCTGCAGGCTGTCCTCGGTCATGACGTCGGGATAGTCCTCGCGGAGCTCATCAATCTGCGGGGTCATATCCCACAGGGCTGGGTCCTCCGAGCCGACCGACGCGAGAATGAGGAAGTCGCGTGGCCCGTAGTGGGCGCGCTCGACGCCGGCGGTCACCAGCTCGGCGATGCGCGGGGAATCCGCGTCCTCCTCGCGCCCGATCCACGACTCACCGGCCATCGGCATATACCCGTAGAAGTACTGCGGACGCAAAGCAAAAACATCCCACGTGGTCGTCGCGCCCATCGAGAAACCGCCGAACGCGCGGTGCTTGCGCGAGGCTCGCAGCGACTGGTCGGAGGTGTCGCCGTGGGTGAACGTTGTGTAGTGGGACTCGACGGTGTCGATCAGAGTATCGATCTCGCTCGTCGCGAAGAAGCGATTAAGGGTGTAGTCCTCCTCGTAGTCATCCGTCGCGAACGAGCGATCCGGATAGTAGGTCGCGAAAACGACCAGCGTCGGTGCAGCCTTGCCGGTGCTCTCCAGCTCGTCGACGACGGGCGCAACGCCGTCAGCCAGACCGGCGGCGTTCCCCCACCAGCCGTGCGTCAGATAGAGGACGTTCGCGGGTGTGTCCGAGGCGTAGGACGCGGGAACGTACACGTAGGCCTGCTTGGTGTAAGTCGTCCCCTCATAGCTCTGCTCGTAGGTGATCGTGTCGATCGTGCCGTGCAGAGACTTGGCCGTGTCCATGAGTGAGGCGACGCCCTCGGGCAGGGGGTCCTCGTCCTCTTCATAGGCAATGGCCGTGGGGTCTTTCTGTCCGTTGCCCGAGCGGTTGAGCGCGAACGCCGTGACCCCCGCGAGGGCGAGCAGGCACAGCGCGATGATGGCGGTGATGCGGAACCTATTGGTTTGTCGTACGAGTCGTGTTGTCACTGGCTGCGCCTCGTCCCGTTCGTCGTCATGCGTTCTGCTGTCCTCATGCGGTCCACTCTATGCCCGCTTGATGTACCGCTACCAATCGGTGTGGTCCTTCCCGCGTGGCGTCTTCTATCCCATTTCGCATGCAATTCCCCCGCAAGTCTTTCAGGATTTGAATTGTGATCGTTGAAATTCCGGGGTTTGTGCGGGGTTGGTAAAAGGGGTGGTCGGGGAATTGCATGCGACATTTGTGGGGAACTATGGCGTGTGTGCAGCGTGTGACCTCCAACGTGTTGGTAGCGGTTTGTCTGCGGACGTGGCATACGCTGGGGGTATGACACCGGAGATCACGGATCCGCGCTTCCAGAAAATCGCTGACGATATCAAAAACGATCCCGAGAACGCCTCGTTTACGAAGCGTGGAATCGACCCGCTGTTCTACGCGGGACCCGAGTGTCGCATCATGATCGTCGGTCAGGCACCCGGGCGCGTCGCTGAGGAGACCGGCATCGTGTGGAACGACCGCAGCGGCGACCGGCTGCGCGACTGGATGGGCATCGACCGCGACACCTTCTATCACTCGGGCAAGCTCGCGATCGTCCCCATGGACTTCTACTTCCCGGGCACGGGCAAGAGCGGCGACCTGGCACCGCGCAAGGACTTCGCCGACAAGTGGCACCCGCGTCTGCTCGAGCTGATGCCGCACTTGGATATGACGATCCTCGTCGGCGCATACGCGACCAGGCGCTACCTGGACCTGAAGTCCTCGGCCTCCCTCACGGACGTCGTGCGCGACTACAAGCACTACCTGCCCACGTACTTCCCACTGGTCCACCCCTCGCCGCGCAATCAGATGTGGATGAAGAAGAACCCCTGGTTCGACACTGACGTGCTGCCCGACCTGAAGAAGCGGGTCGCTGAGCTCATGAAGTAACGAGGCCCGGGCGGGTAGTGCACACTAGTCCCATGGACGATCTGCGCATTCCCGCCGGGCCCGGCTGCCCGCGCGGCCTCGTTGTGCCCGCGGGGGAGCTGATCGAGCGTTTCTCTCACGCGTCGGGTCCCGGCGGCCAGGGCGTCAATACGGCAGATTCGCGTGTCCAACTCAGCCTGGATCTGGCGACGACGGTCGCTCTGAACGAGAAGCAGCGCGAGCGTGCCCTCCGCGAGCTCGATGAACGCCTGAGCGGAACCGTCCTCACGATTACCGCCGCCGAGCACCGCTCCCAGCGCCGCAACCGCACGGCCGCCCGCGAGCGCCTCGCGCACGTCCTGCGTGCAGCGCTCACCCCGCCCACGCCTCGTCGGGCGACGAAGCCGACGCGCGCGTCGAAGCTGCGCCGCCTTGCCGACAAGAAGAGGCGCGGCGAAGTCAAGGCGCGCAGGCGTCGCCCGGACGCGGACTAAGAAGGTGGCTGAGAGGAACGAGGCCGGGGCCCGTTACGCCCACGCCCGCCCGTCGGTGCGCCAGCCGATAAACACCCAGGTGACGGGAAGCTTGTAGTCGAGGATCCACTGGTCCTCGCTCTCGCCCCAGGCGTTGGTGACGGCCTCGCGCACGAAGTGCTGGGCGGCGTACGCGTCGAAAAGCCTCTGCTCGCGCACGGTGAACGGCTCGGGGCCAGCCAGGCGGCGAAGGTCGGATCGGGCCTCGTCGAAGGAAGAAAAACGCATGGGACGGAAGGTCTGCGTGGTCGCGAAAATCGGGACGCGTCCCAGGGCGGCGAGTGCTCGCGTCACGTCGCGGACGACGCGCGGGTGCCTCGCCGAGCGTCCCAGGTAGGTGAGGATGCGCGGGTCGCGGGAGGGGAGCAGGCTGTCGGGCACGACGACCGCCGCCCGCGAGCGGGCAGCCGCGTCGAGCTTGCGTACGGCGGAGAAGGCGTCCCCGCTCATGAGAGAACGCGAGGCGAAAGCAGCGTCCACGCTGTCTTCACCCAAGCCCGCTTCCTCCCAGTCGTCCTCCCAGGCGATCAGGTGGGAGGTGATCGGCAGGTTCTCGGCTGCCGCGCGCTCGTCGAGGATCGCCAGCATGGCTTCGGCAAAGTCGCAGCCGTGGACGCGGTGCCCGGCGCGGGCGAGGGGGACGGCGAGAGTGCCCGTTGCGCATCCCATGTCGAGGATCTCCTCGCCCGTCTCGAGCGCGAGTAGATCCAGGAGCCAGCGCTCGTAGTCGCTGGTCGCGTCTCTCGTGAATGTCGCGGCCCGCTTGTTCCAGTAGGCCTGCGAGTCGCGGTTGATTGTGCTGTTCTGTGCCGACATGAGGGGCCCTTCGCTGCGCCATGATTGCATGCTTTACTAGGTGTATTGCATGTATAATGACATGCAAAAGGAGGTTTTCGCATGGCAACGGTGAATTTTAGTGTGCGCATGGATGCGGATCTCAAGCGTGAGGTCGAAGCGATCTACGCGGAGCTCGGCATGAATCTGACGTCCGCTGTGAACGCTTTCCTGCGCCAGAGCGTGCGCGTGGGTGGAATGCCTTTCGATCTGCGTCTGAATGAACAGCAGCGCGAGACGGTCTTGGCGATGTTGGAAGCGGAGCAGCTCGCCTCCGATCCTTCTGTCGAGGCTCTGAACGTTGAGGACGCTCTGGCGGAGTTGAAACGCTAATGACTCTGAAGGTCGTTTGGACAACGAAGTTTAAACGCGACTACAAGCGTGCGATGAAGCGTGGGCTCGACATCAATCGTCTGGACCAAGTCATTCGAACGCTGGCGGCTGGTGAGGAACTCGCTAGCTCGCACCGAGATCATGCTCTCGGGGGCGACTGGCGGGGGCATCGTGAGTGTCATGTTCAGCCTGATTGGCTGCTGATCTATTACGTGGATGGCGAGCGCCTGGTTTTGACCCTCACGCGGACGGGAACCCACGCAGATCTGTTTGGCCTCTAAGCGCGGCGCTGCGTGGAATAATGGTCCAATGACTTTTTCTGCCACGCTGCCGAACTTCTCCAGTGACTACCAGGAGGGTGCGCACGCCCGGGTGCTTGATGCCCTCGTCGCCACCAACATGGAGCAGTCCAGCGGCTACGGCACCGACGAGCACTGCGAGCGCGCCCGCGACCTGATTCGCGAGGCCTGCCAGGCACCCGACGCCGACGTGTACTTCCTGGTCGGCGGCACGCAGACGAATGCGACGGTCATCGACGCGATCCTTCTGCCCTGGCAGGGCGTCATCGCGCCGCACACCGGCCACATCAACATGCACGAGGCCGGCATCGTCGAGCGCGGCGGCCACAAGATCCTCGACACCCCGGCCGTTGACGGCAAAATCAACGCCGCCGACGTCGAGCGCATCTGCTCGGCGTGGGAGGGTGATGGCGCACGTGACCACATGATCGCCCCCGCCCTCGTCTATATTTCGCAGCCCACCGAGTACGGCACCCTCTACTCCCTGCAGGAGCTTGAGGAGCTTTCCGCCGTATGTCGTGAGCGCGACCTCAAGCTCTTCGTCGACGGAGCACGCCTCGCATACGCGCTGGCTTCGCGCGCCAACGACGTGACGCTGGCCGACCTCGCGCGCCTGACCGACGTCTTCTACATCGGCGGCACCAAGTGCGGCTCTCTCTTCGGCGAGGCCGTGGTGATCCCCGAGCGCGGATCGATCCGCCAGTTCGTCACCCAGATGAAGCAGCATGGCGCGCTCCTGGCGAAGGGGCGCCTCCTGGGCGTGCAGTTCGAGGCGCTCTTCGAGGACGGCCTCTACCTGACGATCGGCGAGCCCGCCGTCAAGGCGACCGCCCGCATTCGCGAGGCCCTCAAGCGCGCCGGCTACGTCGTCACCATGGATTCGCCGACCAACCTGACCTTCGTGGCCCTCGACCAGGCCGGGCACGAGCGCCTGTCGGACAAGGTGCGCTACAGCATCTGGGAGACCCTGCCCGACGGCCGCTACCTCGCGCGCATCGGCACGTCCTGGGCCACCCCCGAGGAGGACGTGGCGGCCTTCGAGCAGGCCCTGGCCCGGTA
>JAHYYD010000052.1:0-1773 GCA_019425105.1 Actinomycetota bacterium | reverse complement strand
GCCGAGGTCCTCGACGCGATCCTCGCCGACGCGACGACCGCGCCGTCCTGGTCCAACACGCGCGCCTTCCGCGTCGCCCTGGCCACGGGCGAGCGCGCCGCTCGCCTGCGTCAGCACTACGGCCGTCTCTTCGACGAGGAGATCGCCGCCCACGCCCGCAAGGCTGAGGACCCGGACGTCGAGATTCCCGTTCCGGACGGCGACTTCCCGGTGCGCAAGCGTTACCCGGACGAGGTGCGACCCGCTCAGATCGAGGTCGCGAAGCTCCTCTACGGCATCCACGGTATCGAGCGCGCCGACATCGAGGGGCGCAACCGAGTGAACCGACGCAACGTGACGGCATTCGACGCTCCCGTCATGGGCTTCGTTTTCGTCCACGAGGACATGCTCCCGTGGAGCGCCATGGATGCTGGCCTCATGCTCCAGACCCTGTTCCTGTCCGCCAAGTCGCGCGGCATCGACTCCTGCCCGGTCGGCATCCTTGCCACCTGGCGCGAGCCTGTCGAAGCCGAGTTCGAGATTCCCGAGGGCTACCAGTTGATTACCGGTTTCGCGCTCGGTTATGCGGATCCCGAGGCCCCGATCAACGCGATGCAGGCGCCGCGCCCGCCGATCCAGCTCCTTCAGGCCCGTTAGAGTCGTTTTGGAGGTGTGTGCCTCGTATTCCTCATCATTGAATGAGGGACCGCGGTCTTGTGTATGGGCTCAGTGAGGCCGGGGTTTCGCTCGTTTTTGGTGAGTGGTGCGATGCTGTGCAACTCTATATGAGAGTGATCGAATGCACATAAAGATGCTGATGGTTTGAAGTGAGGTCTACGGTGGAATGAGGCTTCGGCCTACCGAAATACTTATGATCGAAAGGGACGTATGTCCAAAAAATACCTCTCCGCCGCTTTTGCTTATGTCGGGGTCATCGTTGGTGCTGGCCTAGCCAGCGGCCAGGATCTGCTCCAGTACTTCCTCGCGTACGGTGCGATAGGCCTGATTGGGATTGCGGCACTGGGTGTCCTCAACGTCATTTTCGGTGCAGTCGCCCTGCAGCTGGGCTCCTACTACCGCTCTGACAACCATGACGAGGTCTTCGAGCGCATCGCGCATCCTGCGCTTCGTCGCCTTATCGACGTGCTCCTCGTCTTTTCTGCCTTCACGATGGGCTTCGTGATGCTCGCGGGTGCGGGAGCGAACCTCGAGCAGCAGTTCGGCCTGCCCTCGTGGATGGGTGGAGCCCTGTGTGCGGTGTTGGTGGTTCTGACTGCGTTCTTAAATTTTGATCGCATCATGAACGTGATTGGGGTGTTCACGCCGATCATCATGGTTGCGATTGCGGTCTTGATGATTTACTCGCTGGTAACCCCACATGCGAGCGTTGCTGAGCTCGATGCCGCTGCTCGCAACGTGACGCCCGCGCTGCCAAACCTTGTTTTTTCCACGCTTAACTACTTTGCGCTGTGTGTTGTCGGCGGTATCGCGATGGCCTTCGTGCTGGGTGGATCGATCCTGCGCATCGGTGAAGCTCGCCGCGCCGGTCATATCGGCGGCGTCCTCATCGCGCTGGTCCTCGGTGCGGATGCGGTGGCCCTCTATCTCAATGTCGATCGCATTTGGAACTTCGATGTACCGGCTTTGGAGATCGCGCGCTCGGTTCACCCGGCCTTTGCGTTTGGATACACGCTCGTTATCTTCGCGCTCATCTACAACACTGCTTTCTCCTTGTTCTATTCGACGGCACGCCGCTTCTCGGGGGGTTCGACTGCTCGTTTGCGCATTGTCCTC
>JAHYYD010000051.1 GCA_019425105.1 Actinomycetota bacterium | reverse complement strand
GGCCTCGACGCCCCCACCTCCGGGCACGTCTTCGTCGAAGACACCGACATCACCACCCTGAAAGACACCGCGCTGACCAAGCTGCGCCGCGACCGCATCGGCTTCGTGTTCCAGTCCTTCAACCTGGTACCCACCCTGGATGCGCGCGCCAACATCCTCCTGCCCATGCGCCTGGCCGGAAAAGCCCCTGAAAAGGAATGGTTCGACCTCATCGTCAACTCCCTGGGCATCGCGGATCGACTGAGCCACCGCCCCTCCGAAATGTCCGGCGGCCAGCAGCAGCGCGTCGCCGTCGCCCGCGCCCTCATGAGCCGCCCCGCCGTCATCGTCGCGGACGAACCCACCGGCAACCTCGACTCCCATTCCACCGACGAGGTCATGGACCTGCTGCGCCGCGCCGTCGACGAACTCGGCCAGAGCGTCATCATGGTCACCCACGACACGGCCACCGCCGTCTATGCGGACCGTGTCCTCGTGTGCCGAGACGGCCGCATCGTCTCCGACCTGCGCGACATCACCGCCGACAACCTGACCGCGGCGCTGCGCTGAACGCGCGCCCACACCCCAAGGCTCATCTCATGTCTGCAACAAACTCCCTCCTGAGCGCCAACCTGCGCTCCCACGGCCGCCGCTACATTTCCACAGGCCTGGCCGTCGCCATTTCCACGGCCTTCATCGTCATCACCCTCATCGTCATGACGGCGATGACCTCGGGCCTGACCTCCAGCGTCTACAGCCAGTACCGAGGCGGCACGATCGTCGTCTCCCAAAACGACGACGCGCCCGAAGGCGCCATTGAGAGCGCCGAAAAAGCCCTGAGCGCAACTAGCGGCGTCACCGCCATCAAGCACATGGCCCAGTGGCCCGCCGACGCTCAAACCGACGCGACGCGCGCGAGCCTCTACGTGTCGCCGCTGGCCCCCAAGCCCTTCGCGGACCTCGACCTGAGCGCCGGAACCGCCCCGACCGCCGACGACCAGATCGCCATCCCGGAGCACACGGCCTTGACCCTCTCGCTGAAGGTCGGTGACACCGTCCGTGTGCGCGCCGGATTCGCCGAGGGCGACTACCGCACCCTCACCGTCGTCGGCACCACCCGCTCGAACACCATCAGCATGGGCGTGCCCGCCAGCTACGTGACCGACGGAGGATTCTCCGCGATCTTCGGAACGACCGCCTCCGGGAAGTTCATCGTCGCGACGTCGGGTTCGGATGCGGACAGCAACGCAAACCCTCCCAGCGCCACCCAGGACGAATGGGTGGCAACAGCGAACTCCGCTTTGAGTGGCGTCTCGGGCGTGACCGTGACCAGCGTGCACAAGGCAATCCAGGACGACCTGAACCAGGCGCGCCTGGGAGCATCCGTGACGATGGGAATCATGCTGATCTTCCCGGCGATCGCGGCGCTCGTGGCCTCTATCGTCGTCTCCTCGACATTCCGCGTCGTGCTCACGCAGCGCACCCGCGAACTGGCACTGCTGCGCACGCTGGGAGCAACCAGGCGACAGGTCCGCTCGCTCGTGACCCGCGAGGCCCTCGCGATCGGAGCGATCTCGTCCGCGATTGGCGTCGCGCTCGGCTGGCTGATTGGCGCGCTCGCGGAGGCGGGAACCGGCCTGGCCTCTAGCGTCGTTGCGGCGCTGGCGGGCGCCTCCGTCTGGCAGCTCGTCCTCACGTGGCTAGGCGCCACCCTGTTCACGACCCTCGTCGGCGTCTTCCCGGCCCGCGCCGCCTCCCGCGTCGCACCCGTCGCCGCCCTCGCCCCCGTGAACGAGGCCGGGGCCGCCGCCCGCAAGAAGCACACCGTCCGCTTCATCATCGGCGCGCTCATCGCGGTCGTCGGCTGCGGAGCCGTGGCCCTCGCGTGGCGCTCGGATAGCGGCGGCACGAAATTCCTCGGCGCTTTCGGCGGGTCACTCCTGGCCCTCCTCGGAGCGCTGCTCGTCGCCTCCGTGCTGCTGCCCGCCCTCACCCGCGCCTTCGGCTCGGCCTTCCCCGGCACCCTGTCCGCCATGGCCCGCGAGAACACGATGCGCAACCCCGGCCGCACCTCCGCGACCGGCACCGCGATCATCATCGGCGTGACCCTCGTCGTCACCATCATCGTCGGCGCCGCCTCCGTGCGCACCACCCTGACCAACGCCGTCAACGACGCCCGCCCCTTCGACCTCATGGCCGTGTCCACAGATGGGGCGATCACCGACGACCAGCAGGCCGCCATCGCGGCCACCGACGGCGTCGCCGCCACCGTCGCCCAGTACGCCGCCCCCGGCACCCTGACGACCACCTCGGGCGCACCCGCCTACGCTCCCGGAGAGGGAACCGATGCGGAGGACGAGGCCCAGGCCTCGTCGGTCATGATCACCGGAGAACCCGACTACACGGGCGTCACCCACTCGACCGTCACCCAGCTGGGTGATAACCAGGTGCGCGTCGGCGACGAGGCCCTGGCCGGGCAGACGCTGCGCCTGTGCGCCGAGTCGTGCGTGGACCTGAGCGCCGTGTACGACAAGAACGGCAGCGTCGGGCAGGCCCAGGTCTCCGAGAAGACCCTGCGATCCATCGCGTCTTCGCTCGAGCGTCAGGCTATCATCATCAAGATGGCCGACGGGGCCGACGCCGAGACCGTCCAGGCCGCGCTGCTCAAGGACTCTCACCTGAGTGTCAATGGCTCCGCGCTGGAGCGCCAGATGTATACGAAGATCATCGACCGGCTGATGCTCGTCCTCGTCGGACTGCTGGGTGTCTCCGTCCTCGTGTCCCTGGTGGGCGTGGCCAACACGCTGTCCCTGTCGGTCGCCGAACGCACCCGCGAGAACGGGCTGCTGCGGGCCCTCGGCCTGACGCGACGCCAGATGAAGAGCCTCCTCGCCCTCGAGGCGCTGTTCCTGTCGATGACCGGTGCGCTCATCGGTGTCGGCATGGGCGTCGCCTTCGGGTGGGTTGGCGTCATGAGCCTGCCCGTCGAGGGGGCCACTCCCGTGCTGAGCGTGCCGTGGCTGCAGCTGGTCGGCGTGTGCGTCGTCGCCATCGTGTCCGCGCTGATCGCGTCCTGGCTGCCCGGCCGCCGGGCCGCGAAGGTCAGCCCCTCGGAGGCGCTGGCGACGGAGTGAGTGCTGGATGATAGCAGTTGGTTGACTGCGGTTGGTCGACTGGTGTTGATGACGGGTGGGGTGCCGCGAGGCACCCCACCCGTTTGCGACACTGCGCGACCGGTTTGGCTCGGCCTCGCTTGGCCGCGGTGCGCTGCAGGTACCGCGGGCGTGGCGGCTCCGGGATCGCGGGGTGCGGCAGGTCTCCGGGGGACGCCGGGCGTCAGGCGCGCGTGCGTGCTGCTCGGCGGGTTGCCAGCGCGGAGGCAAGCAGGGCTGCCGCAAGTGCCACGTACGGGTACAGTCCCAGGCCGCCGGCTTTGGGCAGGGTCGGCATCTCCGTGTCGACGACGATGATTGAGGCCTGGTAGTGGCCGTCAACGATCATGCCCTGTGAGTTCGGCGAGTTGTTATCGAAGTCGGAGTTGTAGGACTGGACGGCGGCTTTCGCCCACCGCAATGGGCTGCTCATTTCGGCACCCATGGACACGTTTGTTCCGGAGCCGTCGGCGTACCTGGAGGTGAGTGTGAAGGGGATCGGCTGGGGGAGCAGGGAGTGTCCGGCGGGTGCCTTCGTTTCGACGAGCCAGTACTGCTTGCCCATTTCCAGCGTGGTGGTCTTCCAGTAGTAGGGCGAGTAGCCGACGTTAGTTGAATTCAGCGAAACGACGGGTGTGGCGGAAGCGTTGACGCGTGGGTCTACGTCGTAGATCGCGAATTCGGAGCCGGACAGTGGGTACAGTCCGTTGCCTTGATCGTCTATGTACTCGTTGCTGATTTCAGGCCACTGGAGGTTTGTGTACTGGTGGCCGGCTTTCGCGATGATGAGCGTGTGGACGGGGACGGAGCCGCAGGCCTTGTTGTTGGCCGCGCCGTCGACGTCACGGTTGGCGGCGACGGAGAGATCGGCGTACATGCCGTACCCGCTGGTGGGTGTGCCGCCGACGTTTCGACACATGTAATTGGAGATGGTGACGCCTGCGGCCTCGGAGCGGGTGACGTTGACGCGTACCCAGTATTCGCGCGTGGTGTTGGCGGGCAGTGGTTCGGAACCGGTGATCGTGTAGCGTCCTCCGACTGCGGATACGGGTGTACCCAAGTCGAGGGCGTCTTGGCTGGAGCCGATCATGACGGAGTTGATGGTCAGGCCGTAGGCGAAGTTTGGCACGAATTGGATGGTGCCCGTGTCGCTGTTGAGGGTTCCCTTGTTGGATGCGGTGATCTTGTAGTCGACGTCGAAGGTGAGTGCGCCCGTTAGGCCGCCGTTGGTGGCGACCGTGTTTTGGAAGCTGACGGATGCGTGGCGTGAGCGGTTCGTGTAGGTGCAGTCGATCATTTGGGCGGCTGCGCTGTGTGCGGCGCCCACGCCCGCGAAGTTAATGGATTTGGTGGCCTTGTTGATGGTGGCGCCCACGTCGTCACCCTCGCCGTTGACGCAGGTGATGTCCGTCAGTTCCCATTGTTCGGTGGGGTCGTCTGTGCTGGTCATGCCTGTTTCGGTGACGGTGAAGTCTGAGTGTCCGACGAGGAACGCCTGGTACGAGGCCATGGATCCCTTGTTGGCTGCGCCCACCCCGGTGGGGGTGATCGTCTGGTTGAGGGAGCCGTTGCCGACCCATCCGGATACGGTGCTTCCGTTCGAGGTTGTGGACGAGGCCGTGGCGCCGGTGGATGCGTCGATGGTGTCCTGGGTGGCGGTGGAGGTGAAGGTGGCGGAGGGTTGGGTGGTGTAGGTGCGTCCGTCGTCGGTGGTGATGACTTTGTGGATGCGCACGTAGCGTTCCTGGTTGATGGTGGCGTACAGGCACGCGAAGGTCATGTTGAGTTCTTGCGTGCTCATGGACGTGACGGGGGTGGCACCGGCCGGGGGTGCGGCGGGGCACGAAGCGCTGCGGCCGTTGTCCGTGAAGCCCCAGATCGTCATGCGGTAGCGCACGCCGTTCTTTTCCCAGACAGTGTCGGGCAGCGTGGAGGTGGAGATAGAGACCGTGTCGTTCGAGGCCGGGGTGCGCAGCGAGATGTCGACGGCGTCCGGCCAGTCGTTCTCCGCACGCTGCGCTTTCGCCCAGCCCGCGGTCTGGTCGATGTGGCCCTGCTGGCCCTTGTTGTAGAGGTCGTAGCTTCCGTTGCCGACGCCTACGTTTTGGGCGCACACGGTCTGACCTGTCAGCCACTGGTCGGAGTCGCGTCCGTCCGGGTTGTAGAGGCGAGCCGGACCCGTGAATTTGCCGCCGATCCAGCGCCGGCGTCCGTTCGCGGCCACTGACCCGTCCGGGTTGGTGTCGCACACGGAGTTGGCAACGATGGTGTACGCACCGCCCGCGCGCGGAACGACCGTGGTTTGTGTGTCGTCCTGCGTCTCGGTGATGTCCCACGGGACGATGCCCTGCATGGCGAAGCCGTCGCCTTGGATGCGCAGGTTCAGGTTGCCGTGGAAGTACCGCTGCGGACCCACGTCGGTTAGCTTCTTGTCATCCCTGCCCGTGCCTCGTTCCAGGTTGTTGAAAATCGGCAGGTTGTTGTCGCGCAGCGTGCCCAGCAGGAAGGGTTGGCCTGTGGAGACCGTGCCGGGGTTGTTGGGTTTGAAACCCATGGCGGTCTGCATCCAGGGGGATACCTTGCCTTGGACGGTGACCTCATGGTTGTAGAAGATGATGCCGTTCTCTGCGGGGTTTTCGCCCCACGGCATGGATCTGGTCGTGTAGCTCCAGTAGCCCTGCGAGGCTAGCGAGGACTCTAGCCACTGGGCGCGCTGCCAGCCCGTTCCCTCCCGCATGGATCCGCCCGGCCAGGTGCCCCATTGGTCCAGGGGCTTGACCCAGCCGTCGCGCGACCACATGTTGGGGTTGTTCTTCTCCATGTAGGCGTATTGGAAGACCGAGTTCTTTCTGTCCAGGACCGTGCCGTAGTAGACGAAGCGCCGGAAGTTCTTGTCCTGCATGGCGGTCTGGTTGTTGAGGGCGATGCCGGTGTAGGTGCGCTGGGTGGGCGAATCATTGACGACGGAGTCCGAAAAAATCGAGGCGACGTTGCTGATCGTGAACGTGTCGGACCCGGCGGGTTCCTGTGCGGCGTTCGCGGGTTCGGGGTTGAGTGGTGCGATGAGGCAGACGCCGCCGAGCAGGAATGCAGCGGCGGCGGTGCAGGCGATTTTTCGGAGCAGCGCATTGGCGTGTGGCCTGGCGCGGGTCGTGCGCCGAGTGAAGGCTGTCAACAGTCGCATGTGTACTCCGTATGTCCCGTGGCGTGTGTGATGGGGCGTGGCGGGCTTCATTCCCGGTTAGTTATCGTCAAACTAATTCGTGAGAATGCTACCCGCGGACGGGTGCGATCGCAAGCGTTTGTCATAACATCACAGTTTGCAAGGATGTGTCAGCATGCCAAAACGGTGGAATTTCGCCAATTTGTTGCGGCTCATCTGAAATCTATACTCGGTGGTAAATGCTTGACACTTTACGTGACCAGGTGGTCTACAAGGGCGAGTGTGGAGCCTTGTTGCAGTGTCGCATGGGCTATTGGTCCTATGGCATGGGCGCGGGTGGCCGGTCGCCTCGGGTTTGCCGAGGATGAGGCGGGGCGGACCCGCGTGCGCGACCGGCAATCGGACCTCTTCGCACGTGTAGGCAGTTGTTGTGCCTCAGCATTCGACGATGTTGACGGCCAGGCCGCCCTCCGACGTCTCCTTGTACTTCGACAGCATGTCATTGCCGGTCTGGCGCATCGTCTCGATGACGACATCCAGGCTCACCATGTGCCGTCCGTCCCCCCACAGTGCCATGCGCGCCGCGTTAATCGCCTTGACGGCCGCGATCGCGTTGCGCTCGATGCACGGCACCTGCACGAGGCCCGCCACCGGGTCGCACGTGAGCCCCAGCGAGTGTTCCATCGCGATCTCGGCCGCGTTCTCCACCTGCTGCGGGGTTCCGCCGAGGGCCTGCGCCAGGCCAGCGGCCGCCATCGCCGAGGCGGAACCGACCTCGCCCTGGCAGCCGACCTCCGCGCCCGCGATGGATGCGTTCGTCTTGATGAGGGCGCCGATGGCGGTCGCGGCCAGCAGGAAGTCGTGCACGAGAGTACGGCGCCGCGCCTGGCACTTCTCGATGGACGAGGCCGGGGCCTCGTGGCAGGAATCCGAGTCCTCCGCGGGGGCGGGAGCGCCCGAGGATGAAGGCGGCGTCATGCGGATGTGGCGCAGCGGCGCGCGCGCCCCGTCCTGCGTCGCCGGGCCAGTCGCCACGCCGGGCGTCGACCCCGTCTCCGGGCAGTGCGTCACCAGGTAACCCAAGACTGCTGGGATCACGCCCGCTGCCCCGTTCGTTGGTGCCGTCACCACGCGGTGGCCGGCCGCGTTCTCCTCGTTCACAGCCAAGGCGAACAGGTTGACCCAATCCATCGCTCGCATGGGATCCGCCGTCGTTGACGCCCACGCAGCGCCTGCCGCGCGGCGACCGCTTGAGCTGGCCCCGGCCTCGTCCATCGAATCCACGGGCGATGCGGGGATGCCCGTCAAGCGCTGGGCGAGCTTGCTCGCGAGCGCGCGGGCGCGGCGCGGCACGTCGAGGCCGCCCGGGAGGATGCCCGCCGCCGACGTGCCCGCGTCCACGCAGTCGAACATCGTGTCCGCGATGCGGTCCAGGTAGGCGTTGAGGGTGTCGCGAGGGCGCACCGCCTCCTCGTTCGTGCGCACGAGGTCTGCGATGCTCAGGCCGGACGCGTCGCACGCGGCGAGCAGCTGCGCGCCCGACGCGAACGGGTGCGGCGCGGGAACGTCGATGCCGACGCCCGTCTGGCTGGAGGCGAGAGAGGAGACCTCGGGATTCTGCGGGTCGTCGTTCGTCTGGAGCATGACGAAGCCGCCGCCCACCGAGTAGTAGGTGCGCTCCAGGATCGTGTCGCCGTCTTGGCTGGTGGCCGTGATCGTGAGTGCGTTCACGTGGTAGGGGAGGATCGTGCGTGGCGCGAAGCGGATGTCCTCGGCGATGCTCAGGGGGACCTGCGTGCCGCTGGGTAGGGTGAGGGTCCCGTTGCTCGCCAGCGTCGGGAGGATCGCCTCTACCGTGGCGATGTCCACGGTCTCCGGGTCGTAGCCAGCCAGGCCCAGCAGCACCGCGCGGTCCGTTGAGTGGCCTCGGCCCGTTGCGCCCAGTGAGCCGAACAGGTCGATCGTGATGTGCGAGGGCGGCGTGTGGGTCGTCAGCTCCGTCGTGAACGCTAGCCCTGCGCGCATCGGGCCTACCGTGTGCGACGAGGAGGGTCCGATCCCGATGCGGAACATGTCGAAGACCGACAGGGGGTGCGGCGCGTCGTGCGCGGCGACCTCGCCGGACACAATGGCGGCGGGCGTGGGGCGCGTCGGTTCGTAGGCGGTCACTGGCGCGTCGAGGGTGACGGGGCGTAGATCCATGCGCCCTATTGTGCAGCTGTGCGGGGGTGGGCGCGTGACGAGGCCTGGGCGGGGCGGGTGGGCGCTGTGGTCACCTTGGTCGTGAGGTTGTGGTGAGGGTCTCCATTGTCAAAGTGGCCTGCGTTGATGCACCTCGTAGAGTCTTACCAGGCAAGTGTGAAGCGCTGAAACAAGGCAACTTTTAGTTACTTGCCATCCGTTAAAAATAAATAAAACGTGAGCATAATCATCTAGTCGGTAACTAGACGTAATGCTATATAATCTTGAAATGTCGTAGAAAGGAGACTTGACTGTTTGTCTGTAACTTATTACATACCACGGATGGTCAGATTCCGTTTGATTTTTCGAGTAACCATGACGTAGTCTGACGGGCATCAAGGTTTTGGAACAACCGCCCCGCGAGCAATACTGAACAGCTCGACCAATGTGACAGGGGCGCCCGTCAAGGAGAGAGACTAATGAGAATGAGCCAGCCGCGAGCCGGACACGTGCGCCACGGGCGCCGGGGTTCCTTTGCCCGCGCCATCGCCGCACTGACCACCATGGTCAGTGTTACGGGCGTGTTGGTCACCTCTCAGCTCATGCCCCAGGAGGCGCACGCCGCGCAGGAGCCCGCCGCTACCGGTATCGACGTCGGCGCTGTTCGTGCCAACATGGGCACGGGCATCGTCAATGCTTCTGAGACCGACACAACCACCAGCCTCCCCGACAACTTCATCCGCTACGGCATCGTGCCGGGCATGTCGCCAACACCCTTTTCCAGCGCCGGCGTTAATGGCGGCAAACCGATTACGGACAGCAAGCCTGTCGGCACCTTCCTGGGTGGGACTGTCGCCAAGCAGAAGGACCTGTGGACCTACATCGCCCGCGGCGCGCCGTGGAAGTGGGATGACCAAACGAACAATACTGGTCCCGGCGACTCGCAGGACAGTAAGGATTGGATGGATGCCCACTACAAGCAGTGGCACGATGGCGGAACCGGGAAGATCTGGGTGAACGGCCAGAGCGCCATCGGTTTCAAGCCAAATGATCCGGGTACCGTTCAGCCGGGTCAGACCTTCCTGCTCGGCGCGATCCGCCACAACAACCTGCCGATCCAGGGCGGAGCAAATGTTAAGCAATATCTGCACTCGACCCTGCAGCTGACGATCCCGAACCTCACCGGTTCTCAGCCCGAGGCGTATCCCTTCGTCAATTACGAGTCTTACAACACTCTCTCCTCGACGATCATGTACCGCAAGGGCGGTGCCTACATCAAGCACCCCGGAATCGGTGGCACTGACACCTGCCGCACCGACATCGGCATCAACGGTAAGTCTGCGACAGAACCTGCGCTCCCCGCGTCTGGCGTTCAGTTCCTGCGCGACGCCGTCATGGACCAGGGGATCTACTACGGCACTCCTCAGTGGGCTAAGAAGAATGGACAGTTTGTCCTGGATGAGAATGGACAGAAGCAGTTCATTGGTACCGCCTATGAGCCGGATCCGATCGACCCCTCCGACCGCTCGAAGGGCTACGTCAACAAGCCCGAATCTCAGTCGGGACGCTACTACTGCGTCAAGTACGTGGGCGAGGGTAATGGCGACTACGACCTCTACAGCCAGTACTACAACAAGGGCGCGGAGCAGCCGTACAGCCACGTTACCGCTAAGAGGGTGACGCCCATCAATTGGCCTGGCGCCAAGGGTAACGTCAACGAGAACCCCTACGTCTACGACACCGTCAAGCTGGAGAAGACAGCCTCGGACCATACCTTCACGAAGAATGGCCGCACCTACCGCTTGCAGCTGTGGGGCTTCGTCCCCGCGACGAACGCGGTTAACTTCCTGACCCCGGACAACTTCAACTCCATTCCAACCGCCGACTGCCCGGCGACGCCTCCGGCGGACGCCAAGCGCACCGACACCTTCATCACGCAGGAGCTCTCGGTCAACTACGGCTGCCTCTACGGCGTCATCACCGAGGAGCGAAGCGTGCGCATCGCGAAGTCCGTCGAGGACCCCTCGGGTGCCAATCCGACGATCCCCGCCGCAACCTTCGCGGTGACCACGGGTTCCACCTGGGCGGACAATACTGACCGCACGCCGGCGACCACCGGCACCGTGACCGTCACGAAGCCCACGGCCTCGTCCGCCCCGGCCAAGACCTCGTACATCTCGGATGCCGACCCGGCCGCGAGCCTGACCCCCACCACCTTCGGTGCGGCAAACGCGAAGTACGACTCGACCTTCATCCCCTTCGAGGTCGGCAACTCCGACTTCACCATCACGGAGAAGGACATCAGTACTGGCGGCGAAGACAAGTGGAACCTCAAGGACATCCAATGCGTCAACGGAATCGGTGAAGACGTCGCCGTGACCCGCACCGCGCGAGGCATCAACTTCAAGAACGTCGGCGGCGCAGCGTCCAACGAGGCAGCCCCCATCACCTGTACGTTCGTCAACGAATACCAGGCCCCCAAGCTGCGCGTCCAGAAGTCCATCGAGAACAACGGCGGCGCTGGCGGCGCCACCAGCTTCACCGTGGACTACAAGATCGTCGCCACCAACGACGGCAATCTGGCCGCCAACACCGGTAAGCTCACCGACAAGCCCGACTTCGCTAAGGGCCTGGAAATCCAGTCCGCAAAGATCGCCGAAACGCAGGCGGGCCTGGACTCCGCGTCCAACGCCACCGCCACCAGCGGCGTCTACACGCTGACCG
>JAHYYD010000050.1 GCA_019425105.1 Actinomycetota bacterium | reverse complement strand
AGCGCGCCGAGTACGCAAGAATAAGCCCAGTACCAAAGGAGAACTATGAACTTCCATTCCCTCTACGATCAGGGCTTTGCGCGCGTCGCCGCCGTGACCCTGCCCGTACACCCTGCCCGCCCCTTCGAGAACGCGCGCGAGATCATCGACGCGGCCCGCCAGCTCGATGCGCGCGGCGTCGCCATGGGTGTCTTCCCCGAACTGTGCGTCTCCGGATACGCTATCGACGACCTCCTCCTGCAGGACGTGCTCCTCGACAACGTCGAGAAGGCCCTCGCACAAATCGTCGAGGCCAGCGCCGACCTACTCCCCCTCCTCATCGTCGGCGCACCCCTGCGCAAGGACAACGCACTGTACAACTGCGCGGTCGCGATCCACCGCGGACGCGTCCTCGCGATCGTCCCCAAATCGCATCTGCCTAACTACCGCGAGTTCTACGAGAAGCGCCACTTCGTGACCATGCCCCCGCGCGCCTGCGAGCGCATCGAAGTGCCATGGGGCGGCGTCGAAGAATTCAGCGGCGGCCCCGTGTGGGTCCCCTTCGGCCCAGTCCTCCTGTCCGCCGACGACGTGCCCGGACTGACCGTCGGCATCGAAGTCTGCGAGGACATGTGGGTGCCCGCCTCCCCGTCCACGGAGCTGGCGCTCGCGGGCGCGACCGTCCTGGCAAACCTGTCCGCCTCCCCGATCACCGTCGGGCGCGGCGCGGATCGCGAGCTCATGGTGCGCTCGATCTCCTCGCGCTGCTGCGCGGCCTACGTGTACACGGCGGCCGGCATGGGTGAGTCCAGCACGGACCTCGCCTGGGATGGCGAAACCATGATTTACGAGGCCGGGGAACGCCTCGCGATCGGCGAGCGCTTCCAGGAGGGCGCGCACATCACGATCGCCGACGTGGACCTGGAGCGCCTGCGCACCGAACGCAAGCGCCAGAACTCGTTCACGGACAACGCACAGCGCTACTTCGCAGGTGACGAGCGCATGGCCCCGCAGGAGGTCGAGTTTACGCTCGACCCGCCGCGCACCGACCTGGGCCTGGAGCGCTCCGTCAACCGCTTCCCCTTCGTCCCCAACGACCCGACACGCCTGGAGCAGGACTGCTACGAGGCCTACAACATTCAGGTGGCCGGCCTCGTGCAGCGCCTGCGAGCGATCGGCAACCCGAAGATCGTCATCGGCGTCTCGGGCGGCCTGGATTCGACACACGCGCTGGTCGTGGCCTCCCGCGCGATGGACCTGCTGGGCCGTCCGCGCACGGACATCCTGTGCTACACACTGCCCGGCTTCGCCACCTCCGAGCGCACCAAGAAGAACGCGACCCTGCTGTGCGAGTACCTGGGCACCTCCTTCCAGGAGATCGACATCCGCCCGGCGGCCACGCAGATGCTCGCCGACATCGGCCACCCCTACGGCGAGGGCGAGGCCACCTACGACGTGACCTTCGAGAACGTCCAGGCGGGCCTGCGCACCGACTACCTGTTCCGCCTCGCCAACCACCTGGGCGGCATCGTGTTGGGCACGGGCGATCTGTCCGAGCTGGCGCTGGGCTGGTGCACGTACGGCGTGGGCGACCAGATGAGCCACTACGCGGTCAACACGGGCGTGCCGAAGACCCTCATGCAGCACCTGATCCGCTGGGTCGTGTCCTCCAAGCAGTTCGACGACCGCGTCGGCGAGGTCCTCCTGTCGATCCTGCACACGGAGATCTCCCCCGAGCTGGTTCCCGCCAAGCCGGGCGAGAAGATGCAGTCCACGCAGGACAAGATCGGTCCCTACAACCTGCAGGACTTCACGCTGTACTACGTGCTGCGCCGCGGCGCGCGCCCGTCGAAGATCGCGTTCCTCGCGGAGAAGGCCTGGTCGGACGCTTCCACGGGCTCGTGGCCGGTCGGCTTCCCCGAGGAGGACAAGGTCGCGTACTCGCTGGACGAGATCGTCAAGTGGGAGCGCCTGTTCCTGTGGCGTTTCTTCAGCCAGCAGTTCAAGCGCAGCGCGCTGCCTAACGGCCCGAAGGTCATGGCCGGCGGCTCCCTGTCCCCGCGCGGGGATTGGCGCATGCCGTCGGACGTGTCGGGCGCGGATTGGGTCGCCGAGCTCGACGAGGCCGTGAAGGGCCTGGTCGACTGACCTAGCGTTTCGCTCGGGAACCCATGCTGTTCTCTGAGGGGCGGTGCTCACGCGAGCACCGCCCCTTGGCATACTCACGATAACCGGCGACACGTCGCACACCTAATTTCGCATGCAATTCCCGAAACGCGTTACGAAGCCCCACGTTGAAAACGTTGAAAACAAGCCACTTTTCAACGTGTTAACAAATATTAGGAAAACCAAATTTCCTGCGCTTTTCATGGAATATGTGAGATTGACAGCAGGAATCTGCAGAAAGCTGTGACCAGCGAGAGAGGGCTGCAACCGGCGGGTGGCACGGCCGCCAAGAGGGGACCGTAGCCGACCGAGACACACGCAAACACGAGGCCCCGACAAGGGCATCGAGGCGCGAAACTATGCGCGTATTCACACGCACGAGGCTCAAAATATCTGTATGGTTGGTTTGGCACTTAGGTAAGCCTTGCTTTTCCTATTTAAGCCCCAACACAGATACCCTCTACGGAGAAATGATGTCTCGTACGACCACCTCCCTGGCCGCCATCGCCACCATCGCCGCCCTCGGGCTGGCCGCATGTTCTTCCGGCGCCACCACTTCTTCCTCCCAGTCCTCCGCTTCGCCGAGCGAGACCACGCAGGCCACCCAGGCCTCGTCCGTGACCATCGACGCGAACGACGGCACGGTCGAGATTAAGCTGCCCGTCACCCGCGCAGCCTCCCTCGACAACCGCACCTTCGAGGTCCTCGCACAGTGGGACGTTCCGCTCGTCGCGGCCCCCAAGAAGCTGATCCCCTCCACCGTCACCGCGTACAACGGCGATGACATCGCCGACGTGGGCATGCACCGCGACCCCAACCTGGAGGCCCTGGTCGCCGCCGAACCCGACCTCATCATCTCCGGTCAGCGCTTCTCCAAGTTCGACGCTCAGATCAAGGAACTGGTGCCCGATGTCCCGCTCATCAACCTGGAGCCACGCGAGGGCCAGCCCTTCGATCAGGAGCTTATCCGCGAGGTCACCGACCTGGGCGAGATCTTCGGCAAGCAGGACGAGGCGAAGAAGCTCGTCGACGACTTCAACGCCTCGATCGAGCGCGCGAAGAAGGCCTACGACGGCTCCTCGACCGTCATGGCGGTGGACGTCTCCGGCGGCAACATCGGCTACGTGGCGCCCGGCAAGGGCCGCACGTGGGGCCCGGTCTTCGACCTGCTCGGCCTGAAGCCCGCCCTCGAGGTCGAGGGTTCGACCGACTCGCACACCGGTGACGACATCTCCGTCGAGGCGATTGCCGAGGCCAACCCGGCGTGGGTCTTCGTCCTCGACCGCGACGCCGCGATTACCAAGGATGGCTCCAACACGCCAGCCGAGACCGTCATCAACGGCAACGCTGCCCTGCAGAACGTCGCTGCGCTGCAGAACAAGCACGTTCTGTACGCGCCGAATGACACGTACACCAACGAGTCCATCATCACCTACACGGAGATCTTCAACTCCATCGCGGACGCCTTCGAAGCCGCGAAGAAGTGACCCTCTGACACACAAGCGGGTGCCGCCCAACGGGCGGCACCCGCACCCCGTTTTCCTATGACACACTCCCCCACCACCGCACCTCCCGCGGACACCGCAACGAGCGAGGCCTCATCCAGCAAAGCCCCCGCGCGCGAGGCCACCCCGGCCTCGTCGAAGCGTCGCCCCCTGGCGCTCGCCCTGGCCACGCTCGCCGTAGCTGCGCTTCTCGTCCTGTCGCTATCGACCGGCGAATACTCGATCCTCTCCCAGGACGACGGCTGGCAGATCTTCCTCGCCGTGCGCGTTCCCCGTACGATCGCGCTCATCCTGTCCGGGGCCGCGATGTCGATGAGCGGCCTGGTCATGCAGCTGGTCACCCAGAACCGCTTCGCAGAGCCCTCCACGACGGGCACGACCGAGTGGGCGGGCCTGGGTCTGCTCGTCATCATGATCGTGTGGCCCGGCGCCCCGATCCTGGTGCGCATGACCTGCGCGATCGTCTTCGCCTTCGTGGGCACGATGGTGTTTTTCGCCCTGCTGCGCCGCGTCTCGCTGCGTTCCTCGCTGCTCGTGCCGATCATGGGCATGATGCTCGGCGCGGTCGTCTCCGCGATCTCGACGTTCCTGGCCCTCGAGACGAACACCCTGCAGAGCGTGTCGGTGTGGTTCCAGGGGTCTTTCACGTCGGTGTACGAGGGCCAGTACGAGATCCTGTGGATCGTCGCCATCATCGTCGCAATTGTGTTCGTCATGGCGGATCGCCTGACGGCCGTGTCCCTCGGCGAGGACATCGCGGTGTCGCTTGGCGTCAACTACCACCGCATGATCCTCATCGCGACGGGGCTCGTGGCCGTGGCCACCGGCGTCGTCACCGTGGTCGTCGGTTCCCTGCCGTTCCTGGGTCTGATCGTTCCCAACCTCGTGTCCATGTCGATGGGCGACAACCTGCGCACGAACCTGCCGTGGGTGTGCCTGGCGGGCATCGCGCTCGTGACGGTCACGGACCTCCTGGCGCGCACAATCATCTCCCCCTTCGAAATGCCCGTCTCGGTCATCCTCGGTGTTCTCGGCGCCTTCGTTTTCATTGCGCTCGTCCTACGCCAGGCCAGGAAGGGGGCCGTCCTGTGAACATCCTGTCCTCCTCCGCGACCCCCGAGGCCGTCTCCGCTTCCCCGGCCCCGGCCTCGTCCGCGCGCACGAAACGCCCCACCCGACGCACCGGCGCCTTCACCTCCCCGGCCGCACGGCGTCGCTGGTGGATCCTCTTCGGGCTCGTGTGCGCGGTCGCGATCCTCGCCTGCATCGGACTCATCGCCTGGAAGAACCCCGCACAGTTCGGCACCCCCGTGTTCTGGAGGCTCGCCCGCAGGCGCGCCTTCGCGGTCCTCGCGATCGCCATCGTGGCGGTGTGTCAGGGCATGGCGACGGTCGCCTTCCAGACGGTGGCGAACAACCGCATCATCACGCCCTCAATCCTCGGGTTTGAGTCCCTGTACCGGGCGATCCACACCTCCACGATCTTCTTCCTGGGCGTCGCTGGCCTGGGCGCGTCGGCGACCGTCGGGAACTTCGTCGGGCAGCTCGCCCTCATGATCGCCTTGACCCTCGTGCTGTATTCGTGGCTGCTCACCTCGCAGCGGGCCTCGATGCACGCGATGCTCCTCATCGGCGTCATGTTGGGCGCGGGCCTCGGGTCGATCTCCACCTTCATGCAGCGCCTCCTCACGCCCTCGGAGTTCGACGTACTGACCGCGCGCCTTTTCGGGTCGATCGCGAACGCCCAGAAGGAGTATTTCCCGATCGCGGTCCCGCTCGTCGCGGCTGCGGCCATCGCCCTCGTCGCCCTCACCCGCCAGCTGTCGGTGCTCTCGCTCGGCCGCGAGACGGCCACCAACCTGGGACTCAATCACCGCCGCACCTCCGTGCTTGTCCTCGTCCTGGTGTCGATCCTCATGGCCACATCCACGGCCCTCGTGGGTCCCATGACGTTCCTCGGGTTCCTCGTGGCGACGCTGGCCTACCAGTTCTCGGACACGCACGATCACCGCTACATCTTCGCGATGTCCGTCGCTCTGGGTGCCGCGATCCTGGCCAGCGCGTACTTCGTCATGAATCACGTGTTCAACACGCAGGGCGTCGTCTCCATCATCATCGAGTTCGTCGGCGGACTCGCGTTCATCGTCACTATCTTGCGGAAGGGCCGCCTGTGATCTCCATCGATTCCGTCGTCAAGCAGTATTCGCCGTCGGTGCGCATCGGCGCGGTCTCCCTCGACATCCCCACGGGCGGCATCACGGCGCTCGTGGGCCCCAACGGCGCGGGCAAGTCCACGATCCTCACCATGATCGGGCGCCTCCTGGGCATCGACGAGGGCACGATCGAGGTCGGCGGCCTCAACGTGGCCACGACGAAGTCCTCCGAGCTGGCGCGCACCCTGTCGATCCTGCGCCAGGAGAACCACTTCATTTCGCGCCTCACGGTGCGCCAGCTGGTGGGTTTCGGGCGCTTCCCCCACTCGAAGGGACGGCTGAGCGCGCAGGATGAGACCATCATCGACCGCTACATCGGCTTCCTCGACCTGGAGGAGCTCGAAGGGCGCTACCTGGACCAGCTGTCGGGCGGCCAGCGGCAGCGCGCCTACGTCGCCATGGTGCTCGCCCAGGAGACGGAGTACGTCCTGCTGGACGAGCCCCTCAACAACCTGGATATCGCGCGCAGCGTCGAGATGATGCGGATGCTGGAGCGGGCGGCGCGCGAGTTTTCTCGCACGATCGTCATCGTCCTGCACGACATCAACTTCGCGGCGCGTTACGCCTCGCAAATCTGCGCGCTCAAGGACGGGAGGGTCGCCTTCATGGGCACCCCGGAGGAGATCATGCGCGACGAGGTCCTCACCGACATCTTCGATACCCCTGTCACCGTCGTACCGGGCCCCAACGGCCCGCTCGCCTGCTACTTCTAAGCGGGGCTGGCTCGGGCGCGCGGCTTGGCCGCCGCACGGTCACCGCGCCCCGCCCGCCTCAGCGGCGACGAGGCCGGGGCCGGGTAGAATAGGCGCGCGGCCCTTCGTGAAACGGCCGTGAAACGCTCGTCTTCCAAGGGGTTCCCGTGCACGTCGGACTGATCGCCGTCTTCCTGATTCTCGCCGTCGCTCTCATCGCGGGTGGCCTCTACCTGTTCGCGTCGGGCCTGACCGCGCGCGCCGGCGTGTGCCGTCCTCCCCTGGGGCTGCACCTGGCAGGCATCGAGCCCGGCTCGCAGGACTGGGAGCGCGCACACCGCGCCGCCTGGCCCATCCTCTTCGGCGGCGGCGTCCTGGGCACGGCCCACGGCATCGCCCTGGCTGCCACCACCCTCATGGACGCGCGCATCTCGGTGCCCATCGTCTTCATCGTCTCGGGTCTCATCGTCGAGGCCAGCCTCTGGCTGGTCGCAAAGGGCGCCGGCAAGGCGTCGCTGAAGTAATAAAACTCTTTTATTTGAAGATTTCCTTTGACTATCGGAGTTGACAATGAATGATTCCAACAACGCATCGTTTGGAGAGGTATTCACTCAACGGTGGGTAGTCGAGGCAATTTTGGACCTCGTCGGCTACACTCCAGACAAAGATCTAGCCACAAAACTCATTGTTGAGCCTTCAATCGGATCAGGAGCCTTTATAGCTCCAATAGTCGAGCGCCTACTCGACTCAGCTCAAAGACACAAACGTAGCGCTGAAGAGATCAGAAGAAGTCTCTTTGGAATCGATCTCCAAACTACGCACGTCAAAACATGCGCGAGAATAATAAAGAATCTTCTCAAGGCTTATAACTACTCTAATCAAGAAGCAGAAATACTTACCAGCGATTGGCTTAGGCAGGGCGATTTTCTACTCGATCAAATTCCCATCAATGCAGACTTTGTCGTCGGGAACCCACCCTATATTCGATCAGAAAACCTAAGTAATAACACCGAAAAGAAGTACCGACAAAAATGGAAAACCATGCGCGGTCGCGCTGACATCTACATCGGATTTTTCGAACGCGGCTTATCCATATTACGCACCAATGGGAGCCTGTCATACATATGCGCAGACCGATGGATGCACAATGCATACGGGAAAAACCTTCGAAGACTAATCACGGAACAATATTCCATGGAATCTGTCTGGGAGATGCACGAAGTAAATGCTTTTGAAAAACAAGTGTCCGCATACCCAGCCATCACGCTGATCAAAAAGTCCGAACAGGCTGAGGCAACATACATCAATACATCAGCACAATTTGATGCAACATCCGCGAAAGAAGTCCTCAACTATATTACTAGTACACGAACGAACGGAACAGGTCACGGATGGAATGGCACCCGTTTGGATAATTGGTTTCACACAGATAGCTTCTGGCCCTCAGGAAGCGTTGACATGATCCGACTTATCGAACATCTTCAAGCCCACTTCCCGGCCATTGAATCTACAGGTAATACCAAGATCTCCATTGGTGTTGCAACGGGAAACGACAGTGCCTTTTTGCTCGATATACATAATCAGTCCGAAGTTGAGAGTGATCGAATCCTACCGCTCGTCACTGCGGACGATATACGAAAAGGGCACCTAGAGCCCCCCTCAAAAGTACTGATCAACCCATGGAGTCCTAATGGCACTCTCGTCAACCTGGATGACTACCCACTACTTTCCCAGGCATTTGCACGTAGGCCACAGTTAAGGAACCGCTACGTCGCAAAGAAATATCCATCGAAATGGTACAGAACGATTGACAAAGTCCACTTCGATCGCATTGCACAACCGAAGCTCTTATTTCAAGACCTGAAAGCACAAATTACGCCCATTTATGAGCCTGGCGGCCTATACCCACACCATAATCTCTATTATATTATCTCTGACACATGGGATCTTGAGGTTCTCGGAGGCATTCTTCTTTCAAAAGTCGCTGAGGCATTTGTACATGCTTACGGAGTGAAAATGCGTGGCGGCACATTGCGATTCCAGGCCCAGTACTTACGAACCATTGCAGTCCCCTCCCCTCATACAATTTCCCCTAAGGTAGCTCAAGCACTCAAGGAGGCATTCCGCAAGAAAGACCGTTCTGCCGCCGATCTTGCCACCGAACAAGCCTACAGTCTTCCTGCCGGCACAGTTCATTCACTCTCATTTACCTAAGGAGTCACCAATGTCGCCAATTGATTACCCGGACTGGCAACTCGCGATCAATGGATATTGGAAGTATCTCGACATTCAGCAGCGCAAGCAAGGTTCCAAATCCGGAGTCAAAGATAACGGAAACCGAGCTGGCGCGACCGGCGGCAAACAGATGAGCGCGCTTCAAAGTGCGGTGAGCGAATTGTGGCAAAGCGACCCTTCGCTCTCCGTGGAGATCAGGTACGATACGTCCGCAGATCTTCCTGCTTACTTCCGCCCCGCAAAGACCTGGGATCTCATTGTTCTATATCGCGGTGCCCTCATTGCTGCAATGGAATTCAAGTCACAACGTGGCCCATCTTTCGGCAACAACTTCAACAATCGCACTGAAGAGGCGCTAGGGCTTGCTGCCGACTCACAAATGGCGGCACAAAGAGGCTTGTTCGGCACTCTTAAGCCTTGGTTTGGCTTTCTAATGCTCGTCGAAGACACCGATAAGTCCACAAACCCTGTCCGCTTACCCAAAAATATGCCTTTTCCTCCTGATCCTATTTTTGAAGGCGAATCATACATTGGCCGATATCGCATTTTCTTTGAGAGAATGGTGAGCGAAGGGTATTATGATGCCGCCGCCTTGGTCACAGCGAAAGAAGGAAGCGGCGACTTCGACGAACCGTCGCCTGCTCTTTCACTTGCAAATCTCGCGGCTGCAATCTCGGCGAGACTCGCTTACATCAAGGCTCTTCCCGATGCCCAATTTGATGCCATGGTAGGGCGTTAACAGGTAGCACATCTCACGTCACCCGCGTTCGGCATGCGTGAGCGAACTGTGCGCCATGCTGCATACCGCCCCCACACCCTCAATTACGAAGAGCCGCTTTCGCGGATACAACAAACGGGCCCCGGCCTCGTGCATCACCTCACGAGGACGGGGCCCGCCGCACAGTGTCGGAGCCTCAGGCCTTGGGGCGCTCGCGGCGATCGAGCATGTACAGGGCCATCTTCGAGGGCTCGAGCGCGCGCACGGCGTGCGGCAGGCGCGTGCCGAAGTGGATGACGTCGCCGGGCTTCAGGACGACGGTGCGACCATCGGCCTCGATCTCGAGGGCACCCTCGAGGGTGTGGAGGATGACGGGCATCGCGGCGGTGTGCTCGCTGAGGATCTCGTCCTTATCGAAGCTGAACAGGACCAGGCGCACGCCCTCTGCGTGCATGACGGTGCGCGACACCGTGGCTTCCTCGTTGATCTGGATCATCGAGGCGATGTCCTGCAGGTCCGTCATGATGGGCGTGGGGACCTCGGTGTTCGATTCGGGCGACAGGCTCATTGGCTCTCCTTGGGTTTGCGCGCGACGATGGCGACGCCGCACAGATGTCGATCATATTTCTTAAACGTGCGCGCCATGGTGGTGACGCGTTCACGCAGGTCTTTGTCCCGCGCGACGTTGCGCATGATGCGCAGGGCTCCACGCACGCCCTCGTCGGCGATCATACGGCCGGGCTTGAGGAGGGCCATCGGGGCCGTGCGGGTCTCTTCGACGACGAGGCCTACCTCCTCGAGCGCGCGCCTCCAGTCGGCGACCGTGAGGGGGCGGGCGTTGACGTTGATGGCGCGTGCCAGCGCGCGGCGAATCTCGGTGGCCGGCTCTTCCGCGATCGTGTCGGGGCGCATCGCCAGCTCGTGGATGACGTAGCGGCCGCCGGGGCGCAGGATGCGCGCGGCCTCTCTCATGATGGCGCGCTTGGCTTTTTCGCCCTGCATGGAGAGCATGGCTTCGCCGATGACGACGTCCGCGCTCTCATCCGGCAGGCCGGTTTCGGCCGCGTCGGCGTTCACGCAGCGCCCCACGCCCGAGGCGATGGCGTCCACGCGCGCGGAGGCGTTTGGATCGCGCTCCACGCCGACGTAGGAGGCGGGGCCTACCTCAATAATCGCCGAGGCCGTGACGCCCAGTCCGGGCGCGAATTCGACGACGTCCGAGCCGGGCAACACGGCGCGCTTGAGCGCCCACGTGCTGAGGGCGAGGCCGCCGGGGCGCAGCACCGTCTTTCCGGCGCGCGCGAGCACCCAGTGGCCGGGCGCCTTCTCGACGGGCCGGTCGGCGAAGGGAAGGGTCTCCGCCAGCGATTCACTGTGAGTTGCCATATACGCAAGTATAGCGTTATCTATTTCTTCACGCAGGGCTTTACCCGCAGAAAATGCGCCGACGGAGGGCCGATTCGCCTCTACAGACCGATAATCTCGGCGAAAGCTCCCTTAATTGCGTCGAGACGCTCACGCGCCTGCTCCCAGGGCAGCGGCTCCCCGCCTGCGACCGGCAGGATCACCTCGAGGTAGCACTTGAGCTTGGGCTCAGTGCCCGAGGGGCGCGCGATGACGCGATCCCCCGCCTCGGTGAGCACGAGGACGCCGTCCGTGGGCGGCAGGCCGCGGTACCCCTGCGACAGGTCCGA
>JAHYYD010000005.1 GCA_019425105.1 Actinomycetota bacterium | reverse complement strand
CATGATAAGGCGCAAATACTCAGGCTACCGTGAGTCGCATCGCGAGTCAAGGCAGGATGTGATATGTGCAGGGTTTCACGGGAACGAGGCCGTGGCCAGCTGGTTCGTCGGGGCGGTGCTGGGGACCCTGGTGTGGGTGGTGCCGATACGAGTTGGCTCTGCCGAATCATACAGGAATTCATGCCCATGACTCATGAGTCATCGCCATATGAATATGCACCACAGCGTTTCGCGCTCGCCCCTCAGGTCCCGAGTGCGGGCACTTCCGGATAGGTAACGCACATCCGGATAGCTTATTAACCTATCCGGATGCTCATAACCTATCCAGGAAGGAACAACCTATCCGCGCCGACGCCACACGTCACCCGATCTCGAGCATCGCTGGAACCTCACGGCACCGCCGCAGCCCATCTGGGTGATGACACCCGTATCGAGTGCTCTTACGCCACAGTAATACGAGTCCGGAAACCCGAAACTCGGACAGTACGAAAGTCCAGCAGATGACGTTGCCAACCCCGTTGAGGATGCGTCAGTCGCACAGGCATGCGGAATGGAACATTGTGAGGCTCCACAGTGACTGGCTATGACAGCGTGACCGATTCGCACGCCTGAGCGAGATGGACGCAGATGTATACGCAACGGGACACTATTGAGGTATGAGCATCGACGACGAATCTCACCGCGAACCAAGCCCGCCCACCCCCTCACGGGTTGGCGGTGACCCAGCGGCACCTCGCGCCTTGTCGATTGACGAGGAGTGGGCAGTGATCATGGCTCTCGAGGAGGAACGGGGCCGCGCACACGCAGCTGAGCCAACACCCGTCGCATCAGCAGCACCTACACACGAGGATCTGAGCTACCTCGAACCGATCGTTTACCCGGGCGCGAACGACCCAGTGAACCCATGGCGCACCCATCGCGCCATAGCCATGCCGGAGGACAACGGGTGGCGTTGGAGGTGGTGGCGCTTGTGGGCGCTGCCGAGTCTGGCGTTTCTTACGGTCGCTACTGTCGTCATTGTGCGGCTCTATGGACAGGCAGTCGACCATGGCGACCCCAAGTCTTACATCATGCCGTTCCTGTTTCTGGGGACTCTGTGGTGGAATTGCTTGATCCATGCCCTCTACGTCGTGTGCGTCAGACGCATGAATCCGTCCGTCGGCTTCCATATTGGTGCAGCGATCGCAGCTTTCGTGGCGTCCTCGGTAGCGGCGTTCGTCTGCGTGTGGATGTTCGTGACAGCCGTGAATGTCGGCGCGCTGCCAGGTTCGTAACGTCAGACATACTCACCGACGGACTAACGCCCCGTACGCGGTCAGGGTATTACTGGGCGCATCAAGACAGTTTGATGCGCTCACAAAACGGATAGACACACATCTTTCACAGCCGAGAGGAGAAACTATGAGTGTTGGTTACACAACCGCCATCCATCAGTCTTTCGAGTCCCAGATGAGAGGATCCCAGAAGTGAGTAATGGACCCATCACGACACGTTTCGAGGAGCGAGTTAATAAGGAACTAGCACGCCTTGGAAATGACGGCGACGTTCAGGTCTTCTTAGCACGGCTCGTTCGTGCATTCATCGATACTATCGGCGAGCTGGAAGCACGCCGAGAACTATCTCCTACAGTCGAGGCGCTTCGCGAAACGATTGAGATTATCGATGATACCGAAACGAACGCCGCCATTGATAACACCGACGACGGTGCGCTTGGTGCCTGCTACGCGCGGTACGTGAACGCGCTCGATATCCCAAATTGCTGGATAGCCGGTGTCGAGACCACCCAACACGTCCTCATCAATGTTGCTGATCGACTTGGTGCCACCGGCGGCTCCCGACACAGACTCCGAGTTGTCATCACACCCGATCTTTCTATCTATCACGATGATGTGATGATCGGCTACATAACCGGTAGAATCGCCGAGGCTTTCGCAGACCTTACTGCTGATGGCCCCATCGAAACGCTCGCCACTCTCATCTACGCGCGCAGCAAAGACCTGTGGTGCGTCAAACTTGGAGAGACCAGCTAGGGAACCAACGCGTACGAGCGACCACTACTGGCAGCTCACGTTGGCATCGAGCCCGCAGACCTCATGCCCACCCCCGACGGAATGGGCGGATGGATCCCCGCACCCTTCAAACCTGCCAGGCGTCGAGATGCCGACGCATTGGTGCCCCAAGTCGGGCTTGAACCGACGACCCACGGATATGTCTCGGTTTTCCGCGATTATTCTGTACTGGCAACCCTGGTAATCCTCGATGTTCTTGCGCATTTGCCAGCATTGCCACTGATGCCAGCATTACCGGCACTGCCAGCTACGCCAGCACTGCCACTATTGCCAGCAGCGGACGTTGCGTCCCGTCATTTCCGCGTAGATGAAAACGTTGAGGACCATGAGCACTCACCGTCATCATGTCTTGGAACTGCCGACGCCTCTCATGTGGGAGGGGCACGTTGACAACTTCATCGTCTTCCTGCGCTCTCAAGGGCTCGTTGCGACCTCAATTCGCACCAAACGCAACCATGTACCCCAACTGGCCCGCGCGTTCCCCGATACTCCTCCCACAGAACTCGATCCCGGGTCCCTGGTGGAGTGGTGCGGAACACGAGCGTGGGCTAATGAAACGAGGCATGCCTACTACAGCACGTTCCGGAGGTTCTTCGGGTGGCTCGACGCCAGACACCACTGTGGCAATATTTCCTCGGTTCTCCCCCGCATACGTCGTCCCTCTGGGACACCGCGCCCCATCCCTGATTCCATCTTGGCGGATTGTGTCGATCACGCGAGTCCACGTGACGCTCTCATTTTGCGGTTGGCAGCCGAGGCTGGCCTGCGGTGCGTGGAGATCGCTCAGGTCGAGGTTGGCGATGTCTACGAGGGCGCCGACGGATGGGACCTTTTTGTGCGAGGGAAGGGTGGGCGCACGCGGACTGTGCCGATCACGGCCGACTTGGCCCAGGCAATCATTACACGCTGCACAACAACTGGACAGTACGCATTTCCTGGACGTTGCGGCGGACATATGGCCGCCAATTCCGTCTCACAGATCGGACGCCGTATTTTGCCTGGCACATGGACGCTGCACAAGCTACGCCATCGGTACGCAACGAAGGCGTACTCGGCCGAGCATGACCTGCTCACTGTGCGCGAACTCCTGGGCCATGCATCGCTCCAGACTACCGTCCGCTACATCGCGCCATCCCCCCGAGCTCGCAACGCAGTTCTCGCAGCAACCCGCATCCACTCGCCAGCATAACCAGACAATCCGGCAACGCTGGCATTGCTGGCAATGCCAGCCACCAACAGCTCCAACGATTTCAGAGAAACGAGAAACCATCATGCATGTCATCGCGATCGCCAATCAGAAAGGTGGAGTCGGCAAGACAGTGACCACCTTCCATCTTGCCAACGCCCTGGCCCACGTCGGTCACCGCGTCCTGGTCGTCGACCTGGATCCCCAGGCCAACGCCAGCTCTCTGCTTGCTTCCCCTCCACTGGTTGAGAATCAGGCAGGGGTGGCCAACGCCCTGTCAACACGCTCCGACCTTTCACTCCCCGACGTCATTACAACCACGATGTGGGAGCGCGTGTTCCTCGCTCCGTCAGGAGGTGAGGCCTTGGCAGCTGTACGCGACGAGCTGGTCATCGCTGGCCCTGGCCGCGAGGCGAGACTCGGCGAACAACTCGCCCTCATCCATGAAGACTTTGACGTCGTTCTGATCGACTGTGCACCGGCTTTGGATCTACTGACCTCGAATGCACTGGCCGCGGCCGATGGCGTTCTCATCGTCACCCAATCGAAGCTACTGTCGACAACAGGCCTGGCACATCTGCTCAACACGATCAGTGTTGCACGGCACTACCTCAATCCGACTCTATGCGTCGTTGGGGTCCTGGTAAACATGCACGAGGCGGGTACTGTCGCTGGCTCGCATTGGATCGACGACGTGCGAGAAGCCTGCACGTCGAAAGGACTTCCTCTGTTCGACCCACCGATCCCCCGGCGCGTGGTGATCTCCGACGCTGCGGAGGCCCAAATGGGCCTCGATGAGTACCCCGGCGCCCCCGCCAAGTTGTTGGAGACTTACGCGCACCACGCTGCAACCATGCTCACCAACCTCGAGGAGAACGGCCGATGACTCCGCGTAGGCCAACACCGATCAAGTCAGACCTCAGCACGGGTCCCGCCGCCGTTATCGCACCCCCACAGGAGACGACACCTACCAGCCGTGCCACACGCGCCAGCAAAGCCGTCAACGCTGGCAATGCTGGCAATGCCAGCGATACGGATGAGCGTATTGTCAAGGTGACCGCGCGAGTGAGTGCCGACATTGCTGGCCGGTGTCGCGCGGCATACATCGACGGCGTACTCGAGGGGGGACCTGCCTCATTCGAGGCGTGGATCGTCGAGGCAATGACAGTCGCACTCGCTCGGGCAGAAAAGAAGCGGGGGTGCAGGTATGAGCCGCTTGCAGCAGACAGGATTCCCAAGGGGCGACGGTAGGATTAGTTTCCAAGCAACGTGCTTTCCATCGAAGAACCTCGATGGAAGGAAAGAGAGGGTGATCATGGACTTTCAAGGATGCCTTAGTCTACTGGGAGTCATAGGTGGCCTTGTCTCCGCTGCCTGCGCCGTCGTTTCGGTGTTTCAGGCGCGCAAGTCGAAGGAAGAGAGAGAAGCAGCCGAGAAGGTGGCCCAATCTCTCGAGGTGCTGGCAGATGCCGCCGCAAGGCAGCAGCAAGCACCACCGTGGGAATTGCGCTGGACCGGCGGTGATCGTTATCTACTGGTGAACACGGGTGCGGACACTGTTAACGATGTAATCATTGAATGCCCTCAGAAACCTGTCCGCTTCACCGTTGAGGGTGGCACAGGCCCGAGGAGTATTGACTCTAACGCGTCTGTCTCCTTCATCTATGCAACATCGCTGCAGGCGCCTGGATCAAGAAGTATCCGCATACGCTGGACACGACTCGATGGAACTAGCGATACATGGCAGTCCTTGCTTCCTCCAAAACATCACTGACACTGCTCAAGAGAGAATGGACACCCCACAGTTAAATGCCAGCAATGTCGGCATTGCCAGCACCGCCAGCAATGGGATGTGGTGTCAGTGCCGTTGATGGGTGTGCATGAGAGAATTGTGGGGCCTCCGCGGCGTCGACCCCGGACCAGCAGTATTCCTGCCGGGGAGTTGACACCGACGAGAGGAGGTGACTGGGTCATGGCGAAAGACAGACGACCGCTTCGAGCGAGGCGGTCGGGTCTAGATGGGAAGCAGAAAGCCCAGATCGCTGTAGCAGTGGTAACGACACTGCCGCAGCTGATCTGGGCGATTGCATTCCTGCTCAGCGCTCTCATCGGGCGCTGAGACCAGCCCGGATACCCGGGGAGTCGGACAGGTGACGCTGTTCGGCTCCCCTTTAGTATGCCATATTGGCATGGTTGCGTGGAAGGAAGTGTGTGCGTTCACGTGGCTACGGGGAGGGGGAAGGAGGAATTATGAACCCTACCCCAGATGCCCCGACGCTCACGATCTATACAACCCCCCATTGCCCATCGTGCCATCTCACACGCCAGGTGTTGGATCGTGCTGGGATCACCTATGAGGTGGTTGACTTAAGCAAGCGTCCGGATCTCGTTGAGCAGCTGCGCAGTGAAGGGCTGTTGCAGGCGCCCATCCTTGATGATGGCACCTCAAGGAGTGCCGGTTTTCGACCTGACCGGATTCGGGCAATCGTTGATGCTGCTACGCCAGAGCGCCTGACTGCTCGAGGAGCTCAGGTCCATATGTCTGCTCCGGCGGCTGAGGTGCAGGCTCATCGAGGCAGGGCACTGTGAAGAAGGGCCTGGGACTCTTTGTTGTCGCGCTCTTTGTGCTTCCCGGCGCGGCTCTGATGCCTCTTGCGATGCTCAGTGAGTCGAATACGCCAGCTGGGAACGCTCGAGGTGGGAGCGGACGCGTGTCGGGGGTGCCCGAGGAATACCAGGATGTGGTGTGGCGCGCTGGCCAAGCGTGCGACGTTGTGTCGCCGTCGCTGATCGCGGCTCAAGCCGACCATGAGTCGGCGCATACCTGGGACCCTCAGATTACGAGCCCGGCCGGGGCTCGGGGGATCTCTCAGTTCATGCCGGCCACGTGGGCCACCCATGGTCATGATGGGGATGGGGATGGGCGAGCTGACATCACCAACGGGTCTGATTCGATCTATTCGCAGGGCCTGTACATGTGCGAGCTCGCTCAGAACATTGACTCCTGGCTTTCCTCCGGCCTCATCTCAGGGGATCGCGTCGACCTGACTCTCGCGGCATATAATGCGGGGCCGGGCGCGGTGAGGTCCTGGGGCGGGATTCCGCCGTTTAGGGAGACGCAAGGGTATGTGAAGAGTATTCGTGAGGCGCAGGCTAGTTTTGTTGAGACAGTGACCTCGGAGCCCTCGGGTGACGGAACGCTCCTTGCGCAGGCGCGTACCCACTTGGGTACTCCCTACGTGTGGGGCGGGGAAACAAGCGCTGGCGTTGACTGCTCGGGCCTCATCGTGCTGTCTTATGCTGAGCTCGGCCACCCGTTCCCGGCATCGGTGCGCACGGCCGATCAGATCACCAAGAACTCTGACGCGGCACCGATCGCCCATGATCAGCTTGTCGTTGGCGATATGATCGGGTTCTCACACACGCCGGGAGGCTACGTTGACCATATCGGTGTCTATGCCGGCACAGACGCGGCTGGGCACCCGATCATGGTGCACGCACCCGATGTTGGAGGCGTTGTCGAAGAGACGCGCCTTGATACGCCGTATTGGCAGGGTATGACGTGGTGGCCGATTCGCCGGACGGTGTGAGATGGACGCAGGTGTGCATGCGATGGGGGATGATCACGGTATGAGCATCGACGACGAGTCTCACCGCAAACCGAGCCCGTTCCGGTCCGCGCAGGAGAGCAGTGACCCCGTGGCACCTCGCGCCTTGTCGATTGATGAGGAATGGGCGGTGATCATGGCCCTCGAGGAGGAACGCGGCCGCGGCCGTACGTCTAAACCACCGCCGGTAGCTGCACCGACGGCCACGCATGAGGATCTGTCCTACCTCGAGCCGATCGTTTATCCCCCCTCGAGCACTCCGGTTAATCCGTGGCGTGCGCCTGGTCCTACGCCCGTGCCGATGAGGGACCGGTGGCATTGGAGATGGTGGCGCTTGTGGGCTCTACCGAGTCTGGTGTGCCTTGCTGCCATCAGTGTCGTCGTCGTTCGGCTCTATGAACAAGCAGTCGACCATGGTGACCCCAAGTCCCTGATCATGCCGTTCCTGTTTCTGGGGACTCTGTGGTGGAACTGCATCATCCATACCCTGTATGTCACGTGCGTCAGACGAATGAATCCGTCCGTCGGCTTTCATATCGGTGCGGCGATAGCCACTTTCGTGGTGTCCTCAGTAGCGGCGTTCGTGTGCGTGTGGGTATTCGTGACGCTCGTGAACGTCGGCGCGGTGGCAGGTGCGTAAACGGCCGTTATCGCACCCGCCACGCAATAGCCCTAACGTGAACCGAAAGTCGCCAGAAATCGGGTGCAGAAACCAGGTGCAAATCCAACGGTGCAAAACGATGATGGTTGACCGTTTATGCACCTCGGCATATGATGGGGGCTCACGGCGGCGTTGCCGATCAATCAAGGGAGAACGTTATGGCTAACGATCAGATCCATACCGATGAGGAAGCACGAGCGTCGATCGCTTTCGCTGACGCTGCACTGAATCTTGCTGGGCACGTTGTTACTGATGCTCATCTGCGTGACCTTCAGTGGAAGACGGCCACGGGCGAGCTCACGGTCGAAGAAGCAGGTAGTGCGGGAGAAAGGTACCTGTACGAGAAGTTCGGGTATTCGCATGAGTGAGGATCCGAGTTGGGATGAGTATTTCATCCCGGGTACTCAGGTACTGCGCAACAAGTTCACCGGCGGCGGCGAGTTGCCATACGGGGTTGATTCGGAACGCGCGTTGCGAGCGTTGGAGGAACACTGGGCGAGCTTGCGCCTTATCGAGCTCCGAGATAATCCGATCCTGGGGTTGTTTGATTACGACCACATGAAGGCCATTCACCGGCATATCTTCCAGGACGTTTACGAGTGGGCGGGCGTTGAGCGTACGACCCCAATGCTTGGTCCGTTGGTCAAGTATGGACCAGATGTGTCCGGATTCCCTGATTACGATCCGACGGATCGCTCCGTTGCACATGAGTACTACCGTGCCGGTCCTGAGCTGAGGCGAGCGGCCGAGCGCGAGTACGACGCAATTCGTCATGCCGACTACCTGCGCGGCCTGGACGTCGATGATTTCGTCGACGCGCTCGCGCAACGATGGGCCGCCATCAACCAGGTTCATGCGTTTCGCGAGGGCAACACCCGCAGCCAGTTCGTGTTCTTCTCAGAGCTCGCTCATCATGCAGGTTATTACGTGGATGCCGATGCCTTCGCTCCTGTGTCCCAGGCGCAGATCCTCGCGGGAGTGACCAACCCGCTACGCGACGGGCTGGTAGCTGCGCGTTTCTACTACCAGGATCGCCATGATGCCGGTCCTATGGCAGAGGTGTTGTCCTACGCAGTTCGTCCCCTCACCGAGGCAGAGAAGCAGCACCGACCAATTGTGCCCGTCGAGGCACGTAGGGCTCATGCCGTTACGTCGGCCGCGTTTCCGGCGGGGGTGATACCACCCGGTCGCGCGCACGTTCAGCGCACGGATGAGCTGTCGTCACGGCCGTATACGCCGACACAGTATGACGGGTACACACGTTAGGGTGTGCGGTATTCAGGTTGGAGTCTCGGGAGGTTGGCGTGGCGATCGTTGGGTATGCGCGCGTATCGACGCGTGAGCAAGCTACGGACGCGCAGGAAGCAGAGCTGCGGGCAGCTGGCGCTCAACGGGTGTTCGTCGACCACGGCGTGAGTTCTCGGCTCGAGCACCGTCCCGCATGGGATGCATGTATGGAGTATCTGCGTGAGGGTGATGTGCTTGTTGTCCGCGCGCTGGATCGGTTGGCAGGCTCGGAGAGAATCGCGATCGACGTGATCCGGGATCTGGGAAGGCGTGGGGTGCGGCTCCGGTCACTGACCGAGCCGTTCCTGGACGTCGACGGGTCCACGCCGATGGGGGAAGCAATCATTGGGATCATGGCCGTGTTGGCTCAACTGCGTGTGTCGACGATTCGGGAGAATACGCGCAGGGGCCTGGCCCATGCGCGAGCTGAGGGGCGTATTGGTGGGCGTCGGCCGCGGGTGGCTGGGGATCGCTTGGAGGCGGCCGAAGCGATGTTTCAGGCGGGAATGACGCATAAGCAAATCGCAACGACGTTGGGGGTGCATCGGTCGACTGTGACGCGAGCACTCGCCAAACGCAGGCAGGAGCGTGACGAAGCTTAGCGTACGATGAGGCGAAAGACGCGGATGCGGCGGGGACAGACTAAGCGCTGCCCCCGCCGCATGTGTTCGAATGTTGTCGACGTCCGCGAGCAGTAGGTATCGTCAGGAGTCCGCGTCGGTGCTTCGAGTACTCACTTTGGGAAGACGGGTTGGGTCGGGGAATCCTGCGCGAGTCAGGTCCGCTTTCGACCAGCCAATTGAGGTGGCTGCCTTGAATGCGCTCCGATAGGCGGCAACGGCTTCGTCGAGGGCGTGATGAGCATCGCCGAGTGCACGAACCGCTGCCTCCCGGTCTTCGTCTTTCTTGAGCAGCTTGTGTAGAGGATCCATGTGTGTCCCTTCGATTAGTGGCACCACCGGGTGTGGCGCCGGGTACTAGTGCCGTGTCGGTGTGCGCGCACAAGGAGGATAAGGACGCAAGGAAGCTCCTGCGGGCCGGACGAATGAGCGGGGCGACGCGGCAGCCGTGCCCCCTCCATTGGGGGCACGGCCCCACCCCAACCAAACCGAAACAACATGAGCGCATCAGGCTCGTGTTGTCTCCCAGCGTTTTGTCTGTTCACTCGAGCGACGCGAAGGCAACAAAAGCATCGGCAAAGCACGCAAAGATCGGCCCGAAAGAGCACGGAGCGTAAGCGTCGAGGGCCCGGACGAACCGCATTCGCGGTCCGTCCGGAACGAAGAAACTGTGCTGAGTTTTCGGGGGCGAACGTTAAGGTTGTGTCCTTGCACTGTCATGCGCGGTCTTCGCTGTATCCCACTACCTGAGATTCGCGTAGCAAGCTGTATAATACCGATATCGGTATTAAGCTTTTAGCGCGATGCATATGGCGTCGCGTGGCACACTGGAGATGTGGTCCGAAGGATCGCTGCGCTGGCGTGAAGAACGTGTGAGGAGGGGCGGGTTAGATGAGTAGTGAAGCGATGTCGCATTCTCGGACGGCCCGCAGGGCGCGTCGGTCGGTGCGAGGGGTTCAGCGGTCTCGTCTGCTTGTGTCGGTGACGTCGTCGGAGCGCGCTCTCATTGAGGAGGGTGCTCGTCTTCGTGGCGTGTCTCTGTCTCGGTTTGTGGTCGAGGCAGCGCTTCACCCGGTCACCACCTCTGAAGGGATTGCTGGGCCATCTCATGCGGAAGAGTTGATTGAGTTGCTTCGCGCGTATCGGCGTCAACTTGAGGGCGCAATGACGAACCTGAATCAGATTGCGCACCATGCAAACACAGTGCACGAGGTACCAGAGGACTTTGCGTCTGTCGTATCGAGCGTGGCCGATACGATCGAGGATATTAACGCTCGACTCGATGGGGTTCGGCGATGATTCCTAACATTGTCAGCGGCGGCGACACCGGCGGGCTCATGTGCTACCTGGTGGGGCCGGGGCGCGCTAATGAGCACGAGACTCCGCACGTGATCGCGGGCTCGCGTGACATCGTGCGCAAGTGGGGTGACTGGGAGACGATCAGCCTCTCGCAGGCCAGTGAGATCGCGACGCGCTTGGACGCGTATATGCACGAGACAGGCACCTTCCCCACCGGCAAGACGCGCCGCTTCAACCCGGCCACCGGGCAGGTGGAGTGGAATGGCGAGATCGAGGCCAACCATGTCTGGCACTGCTCGCTCTCCCTGTCACCAGAGGAAGCAGCTCTCGGGGATGAGGTCTGGGGACGCATCGCCTCGGACTTCATGGACGAGATGGGCTTTACCGGGTCAGATGGAAAAGCGCCGTGCCGGTGGGTCGCGATCCATCACGGGAGTGCGAAAAACGGTGGCGACCACATCCACATCGCGGCCACTATCGTGCGTGAGGATGGCACGAAGTGGAGCCCGTGGTACGACCAACGTAAAGCGCAGCGTGCCTGCAACACGCTTGAGCACCGATACGGCCTCCTGGTGGTGGAGTCACGCGAGCACGCACGCGGCTCAAGGTGCGACAGCGCGGCCGCGCAAAACGCCGCGAAGCGCGCGGGTGCCTCGCGTACGGACCGCGCGGTCCTTGAGGAACGTTTGCGAGCGGCTGCGACGGCAGCTGATAGTGAAGCTGATTTCGTGCGTCGAGCTCGTCGCCTCGGGGTGCGTTTGCACCCCAGGTTCGCGCGCGGGCGCACCGACGTCGTGGTCGGATACAGCGCCGCGCTCCGCACCGAAG
This sequence comes from Actinomycetota bacterium, assembly GCA_019425105.1. Lineage (GTDB taxonomy): Bacteria > Actinomycetota > Actinomycetes > Actinomycetales > Actinomycetaceae > Pauljensenia. The sequence continues at coordinate 13,934 of JAHYYD010000005.1, read as the reverse complement.
AATACGGCCAACAGACCCGATGGTGGGGCGGTGGCAGGATTGCCCGCGACCTTACTCTCACACAGCTGCGCACACGCTGGGAGGACACTCCGACGAGCGCGCTCGAGGCCGTCGAAGCGTGGAAGGGGCACTACCCGAAGCGGGCGCCCTACGATGGGCCGCTGTGGGAGGACCGCATTCGCGCCCTCGCGCACTTCCGCGCATACCTTGAGCAGCTGTCCCCCACCGACCACGTGGGACTTGCGAACGCATCTGCTGACATCGCGGGACTTCTGCACGCCCAGGCGATTACGGCTCGTACGTCGGGCGGACGGGACATGCTCGAGCGTGCGGCCGTCCAGGTGGGCAGGTGCGCGCAGCTCAAAACTCGGCCAGCCGACAAACGATTGGTCGACGTGGGTGCCCGCATGGCCTCAGACCTGGCGCTGTCGATCGCCGCCACGTCAAACCCGCACATGGCAGCCGTCGCCCTCGCACACGCGACCGTCGATCTCGTACAGGCGATCGCGGATCTTCATGAGGCTGCAGGCCAAGCAGCAACCGCCGCCGCAATCGAGCGCGACGCGCAAGCTGTTTTTGATCGCGTGAACACATACCCGCGCGTCGACGTCGATGCTCTCACGTCTGCCTATGAGCGTCTTGAGCGGACCTCCGCGCCAGCACAGCGCGAGGCTGTACCGCCTCCTCCCCCGCCGCGCGCCCCCAGGGAGGACAGCGCGATCGTCCGCGACGCCCAGGCCCTCGCCAACGCGTCGGCTGACGATGACCTTGACCGTGTCCGCACCGTACTAGACGCGGCCGGAATGCCGCTCGCTTCTTCTCGGCCTCGCGGTGCGCGATCGGGTATTCCGCGTGACGTTCTGGGCGGCCAGCCGCGCACGTTCAAGCCCGCAGCAATAAGCACGGATGAGGCGCGTCTCGCAGCCGAGGCCGCCCAGCGGGCACAACACAAGGACACCGGCCCATCCAGGTAAGCCTCTGCGCTGTGCGTGTACGCGCCCACGATGAGTGGTGAGAGGTGCCCAACACGGGGTATCTCCGTACCGCACATTGGAGGGACTCGTATGAACGCGATCGACGCGGGCCGCAATGAGCTTGCGCGCCTTGGTCTACATCCGGGGGCGCGGCATCCACCTGTCGTTGATTCGACTCCGGTCCGGGATGAGGATTCTACGATTTTTTACGACTACTGGACGTTCAACAACCCAACCGTCATCAAGACGGGCAAAAATGGCCGTCCCCTCGAAGCAACCATATACACGTCCGCAACCGATGGTGAGGAGCAGGCAATCCCCATCGTCGGTGAGGCAGCGTGTCAGGAGTATGTTCGCCAGGCTATTGCCTGGCGAAGCGAGGACGCAGATCTTATTCGCCAGGACACTGCGCACGAGCAGATTATGATGCACATCGCGGAATTGGCAGCAGATAACCCACCCCTCGCCGCATGGGTGATCGAACATACTCCCACCGTCGACGTCGACACCGAGAATCTCACCCTCACTCTCTTCGATCTTTACGACGACCCATTGATCAACCTTCACACCTCTACCATTGCTGGTGGCGGATGGGCAAAACTCCCCGAGCAAGCGCTTGATAATCTCGACAACATCATCACAAGTCTCGAATTCTCCCGCCTCCCCTACATGGTGGGAATGCCGCGTGAGAGTCTCGCTGAGTTTCTCACCACGCTCTCCGATGGCCTGGACAAGGCTCACTACGATGCCCTGCACGCACCGGGAGTTCCTACCCTCACCGAAGCGATCAAAGCGGCTAATAGAGCACAGTCCATCGTTGAGGCAGGCCGACAGCAACTCGCACGGCTTGGCTTCGCTGCACCCAAACCCGAAGACATCCGGCACCCCCCAGAGTTGCTAGACGACGGAAAGGTACTGTTCTCTGACTATCAGTGCTTTGACTCGTTTGCACACATAGTGACAGATGCTTCCGGCCGCGTCGTCGAAGTCTACGCTGGCGAGCCTCCGATGGTCATCGATGATAACTGGGAAGCGGAGCTTACTGGCGAGATCGCGTGCCAGGAGTTTCTCCGATACGCCGCCGAATGGGATAGCGATGCATCGCGAAATGAGCGTCACCATGCGATTCATCAGGGAGTCTCCGAATTCATCCGCGAACAGGTAAAACGTGACTCATCCTTGGAAGCCTGGGCACGCTCAACAGATCCACACCTCAATGAATGTACAGTGAACACCATCTCGATCACGTTCCACGACAAAGAAGGACAAAACCTCCTCGACGTCATTCAGTCCCCCTACGTAGATGATTTCATCTGCCAGGAGGCTGCGGCATTCGATCGAGTAGGGGTTGAACCGGAGAGCGTTGCAACCTTCATCACTAATTTTTCCAATCAGCTCGCCAGAATTCACAGTCGCGCGATAAGAGGCGACAAGTGGGAAACTTCTTCCATTGTTTATGAGGCCGCTCGAGCAGCTCAGGACACCGCTGCCCATGTAGCACAGCGTTCATCGATTCCCCCTGAGATGCTCGGAAGGAGCACTCCACATATCGGAAAGCAGGCCGTGCCGACAACACCAATGCGGTGGGCTCCCTCGCCAACGATTCACCAAGCCGAAGGACGATCACTGTGAATGATCCGTACCAGGACGTCCCCCCGATCGACGTCGAGCCGCTGCCCAGCGACCCCGAGGACGTGGCGCCCGCCGATCCCTCGAGGGACGAGCCCCAGCTGTACTACTCGAGTGTTCATGCGTTCGTCGACGAATTTCTCACACAGATCTACGATCGCCCTCTAGGAACTGGCCTCAACTGGTGCTCCGAGTGGTGGAAGCACACCGAAGCGGTGTTCCACTTGACCGCCCTGTGGCACTCGTGGGAGGGCCTGCGAGCATCCGGCGAGCTCACGGCAATGGCTACCTGGTCCGTGCAGTACCTCTACCCGATCATGGATCGCCTAATGGCCGAAAACGGCCCGTTCAAGGGGTGCCAACCCGACGAACGGCACCGCAAGGGCGAACACAAAGACGAATCCGCACCTCACCCGGGGCGCGTGCTACCGACGACGCCCCCGCCGCCCGGGCTCGTCGACGAGCGCCGATAACGGACGCAAACATGGGGGTGGGGTAGCCAAACTGGCTACCCCACCCCCATGCGTTCACTCTATCGGTGCAGTGTGTGCACGTCCTCGAGGGGCGCGGCCGGCACTCGGCCGGCCGGCACACTCACCGACGTCGCCAACATGTCCTGTGCGGGCGCAGGCTGGGCTTGCGATGCCACCGTGAACGCCCTCACCCCATCTGCGTCAACACCCGCATCGAGCAGGTGCGCTGCCCAGGCCTGACGCGCGTCAGCGCTATCCCACGCGGGAACGTTCACGCTCATATCTGGCCTGTCGAGATCGCTCACAGACATCGGTTTGTCCGGCTGAGTCGTCATGAGCCCATAAACCGTGTACATATCCAGCTTCTTCTCACCCGGCTTAGGCGCGGCCACAGCCACATCCTCTGCCAGTGAATCCGACAGCTGTGTGGTGGCAGCTTGTGGATCGGTACGAATCTCCTCGAGGATTTCCTCAAGGGATTGCTCGAGATTTTCCCCGTCGACGAGGGGAGCGGCAGCGGCCAGCTCTGCCACAGAGACGAGCGTCATGTCAACGAACTCATCCTTGCGCTGGTCTCGGAATGATCGTGGGTTGCGGGATTCCTCGCGAGCTCGTGCCTCAGCAGCCTCCCGGGCACGGGCCTCGGCTTCCAGGCGCCGATGTGCCTCCGCCGCTACTTCCCGCGCATCCTCGTCGACGTGCGCAAAACGCTCGGCTAAGCCGACTGCTCGAGCTCTTTCTGTGGCGCTGATCTTGGGGTCATCCCACCAGCCGTCGCGGCGTGCCGCACGATAGATCGGTGCTGCGAGACGCCGCTGCTGTTCGGTTACTGTGCGCAGGGCGCGGGCGTGCTCGAGGGAGGCGCGCGCGGCCGCACGCCGCGCGGCCGCCTCACGCGCAGCTAGTGCTCGAGCAATCATGATTGCTGCGCGCATCAGTTGCGTGGCTTGTATGGATATTTGTTGCTCGATCTGCTCGGCACTCATGGGTTTCTCCTATCGCTTCTTGGTTTCCCAGTAGGGCACGGTGCGCACGTAGACGGCGGGCGCCCCTGATGCAAACACCCACGCACGGTTGGGGGGCATGGCCATAAGTTCCGACACCGGGGCAATCGGACGCTGAGCTGCCCCTACAGACACGCTCCTCGAGGTCCCCTGCCGACTTGAGGACGTCTGTACCTGATCGACATACTCCATGCCAATCAGGGTCGACAGCGACTGGAGGAATTTATCTTCTGAGACGCCGCCGCCGTACGCCTTGACGTTGGCGGCGCTCCAGAGTTTGTTCATGCCTGGTTCGCCCCATACGCTCACGCCCTGGCTCCACGACTGCAGGATCGTGTCGACGACGATGCCCCGAGAACCAAAATGGCTATAGAGATCAGGCAACTCCCTCCACCGGCAGACGTTCGCGGCCTCATCGAGGGCAACAAAGAGCGGGAGAGCGAGCCTGCCACTGGGCTGGTTTTTTGCGTGCTCGAGGGCGGCCTCAATGACCGCGACAGTCAGTGCCGTCACGATCGGGGATGCACTGCCACGGCCCTCCTGCGACAGGCAATACAGCGTATCGGTTGATGCCACAAAGTCGGTGGGGCGAAACTCCATCATGTCGGTCTCACCGTCCTTCACTGTCGGGGGCAGGACCCAGCGCAGCGCCTCATCGTTGAGTAGGAATGACATCGTTTGTGAGGCACCGCCATACACGCCACCTCGGGTTTCGGCTGGCAGATTCATCATCCCGCGCAGCGACTGTGCGGTCATCATCTGCCCGGCGCGTTCAAGGATCCCCACCGGCTCATCATCGAGGGGCCGCGTCAGCCACTCGTGCACCATCCGAATGTCTCGGCCACCGAGGGCGGCCGCCAATACAAGCGCAGCGACCAGGTCTTTCGATGCCCCATCGAAGTACGCATCCTTGGTGGCACCTGGATCGCGCTGAGAATCGATGAAGACTTCCGCTAGCGAAATGGCGTCAACGGGGGTCTTCACCCCCGCCAGGATGTTCCACCACCACGATTGGTCTTCCCCCGCAATCCCTTGGGGATCAAATACCCAGGTTCGGCCAAATCTGCTTCGTTCCAGACGAGTCACATCAACGATGTCACGTTTGTTCGAGGTCGCGAGGACTGCGCCGGGCGCTACGAGAATCCGCGGGACCAGCCACGCCGTGGTCTTACCCGTCCTCGGGCCTGCAATCATCAGACACACGAACTCCCAGGACGAAAACAACCACGCGTTTCCTCGCACCATGCGCCCGATCGGCAAACCAGGAGAATCGGCCACGACACCCAGCCGGGATGCCTGCGATGCCACCGCCCGTTCCCCCAGGACAGCGACCTCGCGCCGTGCGGCAGCCTTGCGAGCGACTTTATCTCCGCGCTTGCGTCGACGCGGGCCTCGGTGTCGCCACCGGGTGATGACAACCAGGCACGCGAAGCCGGTCAGGAGAATGAGGAGAGCGAGAACGGCCACTGCGCGTGGCTGCTGGCCCCGGATGATCCCCCCTGCCAGTTCCAGAAGATTCGAGGGTAACTCGATCCCCGTCCACCAGGTGTACAGGGCGCGTGCACCGTACAGGCATGTTCCACCGACCCCGAGCGTGATGAGAAGAAGCCAGATGCCTCGTCCGCTATCACTCATTGAATCCCACATGGTGTCACCACCTCTTGTTCGTGTTCGACAGTTCGTATTCCACCGGCGTGAAGTCAACCTGGAATGGGTACGCCGGGGCGTCCGACGTTTTAAGAAGGAATCGCCCACGGCCAATGGGGGCCGCACTACCTCCCGTAATCGGGTCATACTCCCCAGGGGCATTCCACGATGAAACGAGGGCTTCCTCACGGAGTGAGAACGCCATGACAGATCTGAGCTCGCGGACCTCTTTGGGGGGAACACCGCCGATGAACAACATTTTCGATCGCTCAATAAACCCTTGGGCTTTCTGTCGATCAGAAACCGACGGTAACGCCTGAAAGTCTGCGACGGAGTGGGTGATCATAATTTGTCCGACACCCACAGTCCTGTTGAGGCGGGTGAGCGAATCGACGCGCTCGACCATGCCCGGTGAAGACCGAAGGATGCGCCATAGCTCATCCATGATGAGCTGATAGCGCTGCCGGGCAATCAGCCCCGTGTCGGCGAGCACCTGAGTGACCTCGACGGTGGCAAAACCGTATGACCAGCATGACAGTAGGACCGCTGCTTGCAGGTCTTCGTCGGCGTACATGAGCGATGAGACATCAAAAACGACAGAGGCATCCATGCGCATGGACACGGTCTTCTTCGCTGCGAACAGCGCGCCAAAACGCCCCATGAGCAGCGCCTGGAGTGAGGCCTCAAGTTCATTGGTCAACCGCTCATACTCCCCCGGCTTCCCTTTATCGAGGGCGGCCGCATGGAGCTGCTCAGGCCCCTCTTGGACAACCCGAAGAACATCGGCGAGAGTCGGCGTGCCAACGTATGTCTCCTCGAGGACACGGATAGCGGCATCAACAATCGTCTCCTCACGATCCGTGGGCGCCTGTCGACGAATGATCTGGATCAGCGAACACACCAGCTGCTTCTTGCGCTCGTGAGCCGCCTCCATTACCTCCTGGGCTTCGCGGACATACCCAGCAGCACGCAGCATCTCTGCCGCTTCACCAGCGTTCCCTCCATCAAGTGGATTCAGCCCGGTTTTTCCGTGTCCGATGGAAATGATCTGTCCGCCCAGAGCATCGATGACGTCAGCGTATTCACCTTTGACGTCTCCAACAACCATCGAATGAATACCGAATGCTTCAGCCCCCAGAACCATCCTTCTGATCAGTGAGGACTTTCCCAAACCATTCAGGCCCAGAACCATCGCAGACGGAGCAGAAATCAGCCCCTTCTGAAACCAACTAATCGGGTCGGCGCACACCGCGCCAGTCCCATCCGTCGCCCGTCCAAGTGGTACACCAACAGGTGGCGGGGTCCCACCCGCAACAAACGGATACAGGCCACACACCTGGACGCTCGTGCCACGATAGTCGTGAATGCGGGGAAGCGGCGTGACGCCGCCACCGCCGGGGCGGTTGAGATCCGCAACCGTTATCCTCATGCTCATATCGACCACACCTTTTGCCACGAAGGGACGACGCCCAGGGGAAGCGCGAGGGCAAACGCAGAATCCTGCGCTCCGTAGGCAGGCCGCATGCGCAACTTCGATGCGGACGCAAGCGACGTGATGGCCGCAGCCGTGTCGTCGAGGTCATCCCCCGTCACAGTCGCTGTCACCAGGACTGTGAAGTCCACGAGACCCGCACCGCTGGCTTCCTCCTGAGCGTTCTTCCTCGCGATTGCCACCTCGCGCGCGGCGCGCGCCGTAACTTTCTTCGACATGCCAGCCGCCGCCGCGGCCGTCGTCATATCGCGCTCAACGATGTCACCCGTCATGGCGGCATCAATCGGGCGAAGTAGCAGGGTGACGCGCTTGCGCTCAACATCCCGTGAAATCGACAGCAGCTTCGACAGCACACCCGATTGGACGACTCCCGTTGGCGCCTTGGTCATCAACCAGGTGCGTGACAATCCCGAATCATGACGGAACGAATCGAAGGAAGTATGGGCGCCAACTGGGCCAGCGTCCTCCCAGTCCAATTCGACCTCCTGTCCAGCGGCTGTCGCTTCTTCGAAGAGCGGTTCGGATGCCGGGTCGTATGCCACGCGCACCAAGCGAGTCACGTCGGCGGCTGTGAGGAGGTGGGCAGGCCCCGTCCCGGCCGCCTCCAGCGAGTGCGTCAAGTAGGGCAGGCGTGTCCCGATCTCACGGGCTACCTGGTCGGTTGAGCGTTTCTTCACGCTCATGCGCTTCGTGTCGAAGGTGATGGTCACTGTGCAGCGCAGCTGCGCCGCGCCCGAGCGGTACTGCGAGACAGCGTCGCGCACAACGCTCAGTGCGATCGCCGGAGCGTTTGCGTCGAGGCGAGCGTTCACCTGGCGCTCAAGGGCGCCACCTGTATCGGGCACCGTCTCCACGCAGACACTGGCCTGGGCGACGCCGATTTCGCTCCCTAGGTCGGCAAGCCAGGCGCCCCAGTGTGCGACCTGCTGGTCGATGCGTTCCTGATCAACCAGAGCGATACCCGACGGAGCGACCCCCATAATGACGCTCACATGAGCGTTACCGTGGTGGATGAGGGCAAACGGTCGATCATACGAATCAACGTGCTCGCTGATACGCGATCCCGAAAGCAGGCCAGGAAGGCGCGCGCGCCCACCCGGGACAACACCGATCGGCCCGGACCTGTACACGGTGCGTCGAGCTCGACGACGCCGAGCAAACGACACACGCTCAACCATCTTGTCCCACACACTCACGCCATGGGCGTCTCTGATCTCCATCGCTCCCAAAACGGACAGCCCTGAAAGTAACAGAACAGCTGCGTGCGCGAGGCCAAGCGATCCATAGACGAGGATTGACACGATGAGCAGTGCCAGTAGCGCCATGGTCTGGAAGAAGCTCAGTTTGCCCAGGCCCGCTAGACGTGGGTGACGCCAGTTCCCATACGTACGGATCTGTGTCTCTGTTGCACCGATCGTGCTCATGCGTGTGCTCCTTCCGCACTGGTCTCAACCATGTCGCTGATGCCTTGTTGCGCTTGTGAAGCGCCTTCTGCGACGGCCTGCACGATGAGGGCGGCGCCGCCAGTAGCAGCTCCAGCAGCTGCACTACCGGCAGCGGCCCCACCTTCTGCCGCACCTGCAGCCGCACCACTGGCTGCACCGTTGCTTGCACCGGCGGCACCGCTTGAGCCCACCGCTCCGGCGTCGGGCGCAGCAGTAGCGCCTGACGGAGACCCCACTCCCCCTGTTCCACCGTCATGAGGTGACGGTGCCGGTGATGCATCTGCCGATACATGCCCCCTATGCACCACGTCGACCGCGCCCGAGGCTACCGTCGCTGCCCCTGTAGCCGCGCCGCCAACCCCGCCCATTGAGGAAGCAATCATCGCTCCCGTGGGCATGAGTAACCCCACGAGCGCAAACGGACACACGGCCGCGAAAACCATGAGCATGACACCAACAAGAAAAGAAACAAAACCGTCCAGACCACTCTCCGACGTCAGGAAAAGGATTGTTGTCGCATAAATGACTGATACAGCCAACTTGTAGAGGACAAGTCCTGAGAAGAAGCCCAGGATCTTCCCCGCCCACGCACGCCCCCATGACGTGCCAATCGTTGAAGCGATGATCGGCGCCAACCCCATAATCACCATAAGCAAAATCGATCGAATCCAGATCATCGCCATCTGAATGACGTTCGCGAGGATCCCCGCCAGCGCGAGCAGGAGAACAGGAACTGTACCACCCGGAACATGGGTACTCTCCCATAGAACCGGAATGATTCGTTTTCCAAACGTCTCTGCACTTTCTTCCGTGACAGTATCCAAGAGCCACACCGCCGTCTGGTCAAAGATACTAATGAGAGTTGATGCCAACGTAAGCCCTGCTCCCGAAATGACGACAACTGTGACAAGAGATTGTGCGACTTGGCGTAGCGAATCACCACGCCCCTCAATGATGACTTTAATTCCCGCACATATGAGGGACGCGATCATCACGGCAGCCAGGAGAAAGCGCAAGTAATCCTGCAGCTTATACGCTGGAGAAGACGTGACGAAGAGTGAGGGAACAGGCGCCTTCACCCACCACGTTCCCAGATTGAGGATGATTTCTCCGAGCGACTTTGTCACCTCATTGACAAAGTTTTCGAGCATCCCCATGCTAGTTCACGCTCCACGGGGTGATACGCGTTTTTGCTTCATCCGTGAGTTCACCGATTCCCCAGGCGTCAGGGGTTTCGGGGTAGACGACTTTCCAGTCTTTTACCCACGTCATGCGCAGTGGAATGGTCAGCGTCTTTGGATCGTCTCTGAGAGTAAAGGTATAGACAACAAGCACATTGTTCTCATCACGGATTTCGTAGTAGTAGCCCGTGATATGTGCTTCCTGCATGGAGTAGACACCGGACTGCGAGCGACTCGAGTCAAAAACCTTACCGGCGAGGGTGCCATCGGAATTATCTGCAAGGTCCATCGCGATCGAGTCGCGTCGTTCAGCATCCCATGTTGAATGCAGGAGGAAGTTCGCGCCCGCTGTGATCGCACCTTCAGCCGTATGTGAGTAGCAGTACGACAGATTTGTGCGATCCATAGTAGCGAATGGTCCAGCCTTAGTTGCAACCTCGACCGACCGACCTCCCTGTACAGTGCTCACGCGCGTCGCTCGAGGGGTTTGACCCAGCGGCAGCATATTGACCTCGTCGACGTAACATGGCTGCGAAATGTAGTCCATTCCGAGCACCCCCTCCGTGGGGGTCGGGGAGGGCATGAGCGATGGCGACGCACTCGGCGACGTCGTAATCACCGTTGGCCTGCCGGTCGGCAGGCCTGACTGATTCGACGGCTGCTTCATTGTAGAGCCGCGCATCGCCAGCCCAACTCCTAGACCAATCCCCATGGCCACAATGACAATGACAATCAGACCGGAGGCAATAACCCACGGGGATGCGAATGGGCTCCGTTCCCTTTCCTCATCATTATCGCTCATCACATCTCCTTTAGATAATAATCTGCCGGATAAGAATCGGTGCCGACAAGGCGATGAGAACACCGGCAATGGTCCACCCGATCTTTTCGACGGCTTCGCCACCAGCTCCAGGCCCTTGCCGGTTGTGGATGGCGATCATCGCGCCTGCGATTATCAGGCCGAGCACTCCGCAGATAATGCCAACCCACATGGCATTGCCCAGTATCTCTTTGACAGGACCCACCAGCCCTTCAATGATCTTCGGCTTCACGTCGGGAACAACCGACGTGTCAGTCCCGAGTAACGTAGCCAGTCGAGTCGAAATCATCATCCGAGTATCCTTTCGGTCCATGCCGCCACGGTGGCGGCGATCTTGTTGATACGGCGCGAATGATCGGCATTCACGTCGTTTTCCTTGGCGAAGCGCCAGTGTGCCTGCCACGGAACGAATACACAATGCGGGAATGCGCCCGACGTGATCTGTAGTTGATCACGGAGCTCACGAGGGAGACGCCCGGGGGCATCAGCCCCAACAACGAGGCCGACAAGTTGCCCGGGGAGGGCACCCGACGCCCACTCGATAGCCACGTCCTGCGCGGCACGCAGCCCCGCCGCAGTTGAGCGGCAACAGACCACGATGCTCAAAAGTCGCGTTGGGTTGACGTGCTGCGGCCACGCAGCACCAGCATCACCGGCACCAAGCAGATGCGCCCAGGTCGAGGTTCCTGCACCGCCGTGGGCACCCACGATCCACAGGAGGGGCGCGCCATCGACGGTGGAGCGCCGGATGTGCCGACGAACGGTAAGCCCATCGACGCCCGGCGCCCACGGGCGCGCAGCGACCACAGCGGGCGGGGGTGGAATCGGCACAGACGAACCTTTAGGGGCCTGCCACGATTCTTGTGCAGGTGAGGTCAGACCTAGATCCGGATAAGACGACATGTGCGCTCCTCTCACTACGCCCTATCCGTCAGCACGTACACGCACATCGACGTGCACGCTGACGACCAGCCAAGATGGCATCATTAATACAGATTGTTTGACACCTCCTGGAGCACCCCGCATGAACCACAACTCCCAGCCTGAACGTCTCCAATACTGGGCCGTCACCTTCGACGGCCGCCCTCCCGGCGCCGGTGGCCAGCTCAACACCGCAGGATGGCCCTCAACTGATCGCGCCTACGCGATCGCACAAGCCATCGACAAAGCGATGCGCCAAGGCATCGACATGTCCCAAATGCGTGTCTTCCAGCGCCTCGAGATAACCGTCAAGAGTGAATGGGCCGAAGACGACGCCACCATCGACGACCAAGAACTCATTGACGACATCATCAAAGACATTCAGCAGATCGACGGCCATACATTTCCTGACCAACTATAAAAACCCCGATAATCCAACGAAAGTGGAGCTACCTGACACTTTTGACAGGCACCTCAATCACACCCATGTGACCTACGCAATAAGCAATGTCTTGCGCCACGCGGCTGCGACGACAGCGGCCTGTTCAGCCAGCGATTTCTGATCAGCATCGAGAGCATTCAATACCGTCCCACGCCGTGACCCAACCAGGAGAGTCATCCACGCGCGCGCAGCTGTAGGACTCACCCCGAGAGAGGCGAGCGTGGCGTCGCGCGCAGCCATCGTGTGAGCATTCGCGACCGAAACATGAGCAGCGATCTGCGCGATACGCACACTGCCCGCCCACGCGAGGGTCGACGGCATACCTGCCTCACGCAACGCGTCAATGACGCGCACGAAAGGTCCCGTCAGCTCATCAATCCCCACATACAGCTCCCCGGCCCCACCGGCGAGGGAAGAACCCCCTTCGGGGACAACGCCCTCGATGGTCACTGCGTTGCGATCCTCCAGGCTTGCCAACGATTCCTCCGCAACCGCGCACTCAACGGCCCGCGACCACACCGCCCACGGTCGGCGGGCACGAATCATCGACGCAGCGGAGGCACGCGCCTCCAGCCACGCCAACGTCAAGACATCAGCCAAAGCGTTTGACACCACCTCTCCTTCGAAGCGTGCCTGGCGAACCGCCAGACGCCCAAACTGCTTCGGACCGTGCTCCAGTAACGTCACAGCTAACCGGCTCGCCCCCCGTCCAACCCAGCCCGCCTGGCACGCCTCAACAAGGACAGCGCGTAACCCCTCGTTGTCATCCGGATCAACCGCACCTCCAGTGAAGACATCGACGACGACACCCAGGCCCTGCATCCGATCACGGGTCCGCTCAACGGCAACCGCGGGGTCACGGACCAGCTGGAATCGTGACGGCGCGCGATGCCCCGCCTCTCGGCGCTCCTCACGCACGATCAGCGCACGATCCTCTAGCTCCGCTAGACCACGCCACACCGTCCGATGACACCGATCCGTCGCCTCAGCCAACCAACTGATCTCCACAATCGCGGCCCCACGATCATCCGCTAAGGAAGCCAGCTCACGCAAACACGCGCGGGCCGAAGCCCCTAAACCTCGCTGAGCTCGGGCCCATGCAGGCCAAGACAAGACCACATCCACCATCTCAGGCCACCTCCCCATCCACATGCTCAGCAATCACACGACCCGCGATCTGCTCACCAGATGCCGCGAGAACCTCCAGCAGCATTGACGGCGACGGCTTCCCACCTTGAGGATTCTCCCGACGCCACGCATCCACAAGAGCCCGCTGAACCGCAAGTTCAACCACTGCACACCGAGCGGGCGACAACCCCGGAGCCAGCTCCTTCGCCAGGTCATGAATCCGCATGTGCAACAACGACGGAGCCGTCTGCGCCACACGCTCATCCTCGGCAGCAGCTCGCTCGGCCTCAAGGCGTTCACGCTCACGCGCGGCAGCCGCAGCCTGAGCCCGAGGCGACTCCCCCACAGCCACCAGACGACGCAGCCGCGAAGCCACAAAACCCGACATCCGAGCAACGCGATCAGGCAACGGCGAATCCAGCAACCGCTTGATCTCCCCTGGCGTCCATCCGGCATCCAGCCGTTCGCGCAGCAAATCAACGACGAGGCCCAGACCCCGCGCGTCCATCACCCGCATCGACGCAGGTACACACGCCGCCAAAATCGCCAGATCAGCCTCTGAGGCACTTTCAGCACCACGATCAGCCTCAGACTTCGGACTTCTACGGGGCTTCTGAGGGCCTCTGCGACCCTCTGGGGGCACTGATGTCGCCACCGGCGACGCAGACTCCCCCTCAGCAGCCACTCGATCGGCGAAGCCGGTCCCCAACCCAACCGAACCGTTCTAGGTTCTAGTGGTGGTTGCAACGGATCTTGGTGAAGGAGTTCGTTGTGGCCG